>RFVE01000202.1 GCA_009922585.1 Planctomycetia bacterium | reverse complement strand
AAGTAGCAGCCGCAGTGAAGCAATCTCAGCCGTGAGGTCCCGCAGCTCATCCTGATGGTCATCATCCGATTGCACAAAGCTACTGGCAATTAGACCAGAGAGGGCACCGAAGGAACTGGCGCCGGTCACCATCAGGATGAAGGCGACCACACGACCCTCCCACGTGACAGGATAGAGATCACCGTAGCCGACGGTGGTAACCGTGCAGATCGCCCACCAGATAGCATCTTCAGCAGAGGTGATGTTGCCGGCGTCGTGCGACTCGAACTGGAGGATGGCGAAACTACTGAGGAAGACCACCACGACGGCGACAAAGCTGCCCGCCAACAGGGCGTTGCGGGCCCGGTTGCGGAACACGATTGCCGCCAGAAAGCGGGCCGCCTTAATACCGCGGATCACCCGCAGGATCCGGACAACCCGGGCCGCCCGGCCCCACCGCAACGAGTCGATAACGGGAATCGACGAGAGCAGATCAATCCAGCCCCAAGTCAAAAAGTACTGCCAGCGATTCGGTGCCCGTGCCAGACTGATGCCGAAGTCGATCATGAAGACACCGCAGACGGCCAGATCGACATAGGCCAGCAACGAACGGGTGGTGGGAGTCAGCTCGACCACAACGCCCACAGCCAGCATCCCAATAGCGATCAGGCTGACAAGCAGAATGACTGCGTTATAGCCAGCCCACTGCTCTTCATTGACATGTGGAAACGTCTGCTGAACCAGCCGTGGAACCGCCATACGGGTCGGACCGGTCGATTCTGTAGCTGCGCGTCGAAGATCGGGAGTGATCGGCATTGGGAAAAGGCAAAAATAAAATCAACTCGGGTTGAAGCGCGAGGATCATAGCGAGGCCCCGAGCTGAGACGGGACAGCAATTTGCTGGTCTTCTTCCTCTCGCCGGTGGCGAAAATACGCCAATTGAACTTGGGTGAGGTGAACAGGGCATGGTATTTATCTGCTAGTTGCGTGACCGATGGGCTGGAAGAGACACTCGTGACTGCAACCACCGCCGAACCACCCCGCTCAGCCATGCCTGCCCATCCTGCCATCCACGCCGAGTTTCTCGATTTTCGTGACCGCAGCCGAGGGCTGCTGGACCCCACAGAAATTCCCGCTGAACTCTCCGCTGGTCGCTTTGTCTGGCTGGATGTCGATCGAACTGGTGTTACCGCGGAGGAACTAACAGCACTCTTGCCTGACGGTCTCGTCCACCAGCCAGCGGTTGCCAGGTTTTTTGCAGCTGATCACGGCGATGCTGTGGAAGATGGCCGAACGGTTTCCGCCCTCAGCCGCACTGATGAGGCAATCCACATTCGCTTGGTCGGTGCCCGTGACGCAACTGAAGGAATCATCAGCGAGATTCTCGATGTCGTCATCATGTCAGGGCTTCTGGTGACCTTTCATCAGGGCCGCTGCGGTGTGCTCGATGCCGTCCGAGGAGACTACATCAGCGACTTTGAGCGGCATGCGGCAACCCCGAGTTTTTTGGTCTACGAGTTCTGGGACAAACAGATCGATCAGTTTCTCTCAGTCCAACGGCGGCTCGATGAAGAGGTCGAGACCATTCGGCTGGCCCTACGGCAGTCAGCCGACGAGGCGACCCTGACACGACTGGCAGACGTCTCCAGTCGGCTGCTCGCCCTGCGGAAGCGGGTGCTGCCAGCCCGGCGGGTGCTCGAGGAGTTGGTGGCCCGCAAGACAACGCTGATCAGTGAGGCAACGCTTGAGTTTCTCGGCAAGATGATCGACACACTCGAGCGGCTGCTGGCTGACATCACGGCCAACCGGGAAATTCTGGAAAGCGCAATGAACTTCTCCCTGACTGTCATGACCCACCGCACAAACCTGACCATGAACCGTCTGGCAGTGGTCAGCACCATCTTCTTACCGCTCACCTTTCTCTGCGGCGTCTACGGCATGAACTTTGAGGTCATGCCGGAACTGGAATGGCCGCACAGCTATGCCGTGTTCTGGGTCGTCTCAGCCATCATCACGGTGACGCTTACGATTGTGCTGAAACGGGCCCGGCTCTTGTAGAGACGGGAACGACAGACCGGTCGCATCGATCAGGATGGCTGCACCGGTCAGGCAAGCAGTCACGCAGGTAAATTTTTTTTCAGCTGGGTAACTGGTGCGGCCTGCAGGGTAGTGTTGGGTTGTGGGGAATTGTCTCCATCTCTCCCAAACCATACTTGTTCCCGGGACCCAACATCGGTCGCGGGCTACCGCCAGAGTTCCTATGGCCGACAACGATGAATTCATCGGAGAATTTCTGATCGAAGCGGCCGAGAATCTGGACCAGCTCGATCGGGATCTCGTCGCCTTGGAGGGTGATCCGCACAACCCTGACCGGCTGGCCAGCATTTTCCGGACGGTTCACACCATCAAGGGAACCTGCGGGTTCTTTGGTTTCACAAAACTCAGCACCATTTCCCACCATGGTGAGCATCTGCTCGGCCGCCTTCGAGATGGCCAGGTGGTGCTCAACGACTCACTGGCTTCGCTGTTGCTGGAACTTGTCGATGCCATCCGCACCATCCTGGCAGCTATTGAAACGACTGGTAGCGAAAGTGACACCGACTTTGCCGATCTTTGCCAGCGGCTCGACGCGGCAGCGGCTGGAGCGGCCGACACCGCCTCAGTTTCAAACGCGAACCTCCCAACGGATCGGCTTGAGGAACCTGAGGTCGCAGCGACTCCCCTTGTTGAACGAATAGCCGACCAACAGGCAGCCGATCCACCCGCTCCCCCTGCACCCGCAAATCCATCTTCGACCTCGGCGGCGTCACTTGAGTTGCCGGTTGCAGCATCACCGGCAGCTACCAGCCGCCCCAGCCCAGTGCTTGACTCTACGATCAGGGTCGATGTGAGCCTGCTTGACACCATCGTCGATCTGGTCGGCGAACTGGTGCTGGCCCGCAACCAACTGCGAACAGCCGCCCCAGAAAACGTAGTGCTTCAAGCCGCCATCAACCGTGTCCACACGGTGACCGGTGAACTGCAGGAGACGGCCATGAAGACTCGCATGGCTCCAATCGACCAACTCTTCAGCAAATTCCCGCGGATTGTCAGGGATCTGGCGAATGCCTGCGGGAAGCAGGTTGAGTTGGAACTTGATGGGGCGGATACCGAACTCGACCGCACCCTCATCGAAAAGATTCGAGACCCGCTCACCCACCTGATCCGCAATGCCATTGATCACGGCATTGAATCGGCTGACACTCGCCTTGCGGCCGACAAACCGACAAGCGGTCGGCTGTCACTCCGGGCGTTTCATGAAAGTGGCCAGGTGACAATCGAGGTTGAGGACGATGGCGGTGGCATCGCCGTCGAGGCAGTTCGTGACAAAGCAATTCTCAGAGGACTTGTCACTGCCGAAGAAGCCGCCACCATGTCGGCCGAGCGGATCTTCCAATTCATCTTTCAGCCTGGCTTTTCCACCGCCCAGGCAATCACCGACATCTCCGGCCGAGGCGTTGGCATGGATGTCGTACGAACGAATATCGAGTCGATCGGTGGCACGGTCGACATTCACAGCCAGCCTGGATCCGGAACCGTGGTCCGGGTCCGGGTGCCACTCACACTGGCGATCATTCCGGCTCTGATTGTGACGAGTGGCGGTGAACGCCTGGCGATACCGCAGCCCTACGTGCAGGAACTGGTCGCGCTCAGGGCCACCGGTGAGACGCATACGATTGAAGGCCTTGAGGGGGCACCCGTCCTGCGGCTGCGAGATCGGCTTGTGCCCGTGGTCTTCATGGATCGCTGGCTTGGCCTTCGGGAGTGGACAGAGCGACCGACCAGCGGGACAGTCGTGATTGTCCGGGTCGACAACCATGAGTTTGGCCTGGTCGTCGATGCCGTCACCACGACCGATGGCAACCGAAACACTAGTGTCGAAACGACGAGTCTCTGGATCATCGTCGTCAAGCCGATCGGCAGCCTGCTCGCTCCGATGGGCCTCTACTCGGGCGCCACCGTCATGGGAGATGGTGGCGTGGTGCTGATTCTCGATCTTCGCGGGCTGGCAATGGCTGCCGATATTCCGGCCCGAACCCGCGATACCGAGCAGCCCACGAGAGCTGCATCCACGTCGGCGGTGGCTGAAGCCGATCGGTATCTCGTCTGCGAAACCAACAGCGGACGTCGCATTGCGGTTCCCTTGGAGCATGTAGAGCGGCTGGAGACGCTACGGCCAGAACAAATTTCGTCAGCCGGTGACCGCCGATTCGCAAAGCGGGGCAGCCGACTCACCCGGATCATCGATCCTGATCAGTTGCTGGCCGTGGTGGACGAATCACCAGTCTCAACAAATCCTCTTATCGGAGTGATCCTGACCACCGCCACCGGAAGTGATGCACTTTCCGTCAGCCGCATCATTGATGTCGAACGAGCTGACAGCAAATTGGAAACCGGCCTCGGAGAACCGGGGCTGCTCGGCACGCTTCTCGTCGGTGGTGTCGCTACTGAGGTCATCGATGTGCCTGCTGCGGCCAACTGGGCTGCCCATGCCACCACTCCCTAATGTCGCCGCGAACAGTTCACAGGAATTAGCACGATGTCCGGTTCAACCCAGCAGTCAGCCAATACGACTACTGCAGCACCCAACTCCCGGTGGTGCAGCTTTGTGGTCGCTGACCGCTGCTTCGCCGTCGATGCTGCGATGGTGGCTGAAGTACTGCGGGCAACTCAGATCAATCGGGTACCACTGGCTGCGGCTGCAATCGCAGGGCTCCTCAACCTGCGGGGGCGGATCGTCCCAGTCATCGACATGCGGCTGCGGCTCGGGTTTGCG
>RFVE01000201.1 GCA_009922585.1 Planctomycetia bacterium | reverse complement strand
TTCAGGCCGAAGGGGTTCGCTGTGAACAGGCCGTAGGTCCGCACGTGCCAAGGCGTTGGGTGGCGAAAGGTGCTGGGGTGGCTCATGAAGGCGATGCCGTAGGTCTGGCCGTCGATCGGCCCGTGGTAGTCAACCCAGGCGGCCCGCTTGGCCCAGGCGTCGGTGTTTCGGTCACCCTCGCTGTTGATGATTTCGCCGCCCAATTTTGAGTCGACCCGGATCGACTCCGGCACCCGGATTGAAAGCCCGGCATCCTTCATATCATCAAGTTCAATCGCCCCGTGGCTTGCAACCAGATCAACGGCGATATCGATCAAGCGATTCTCACCCTCGCAGCTGAAGTCAAAACGCTGGGCAACCTCCAGCAAAGGCTTTCCGTCGCGGGTGAGTGCGGTACCCACCGTATCGACTGTCGCAGTGTCTCCGCCAGTGAGCGTCAGATAGCGGTCGTGCCTGATTCGGCCAACCCGCGCCTTCTGATCAGCTCGTTTGGGGTTATCGCCCCAGGTGCCATCCTCGGTCCAGGTGTCGGTTCCACCCATGCCCTGATGACCAAAATTCACGCCACGGTGGTGGTAATGGTCTTGGGTCTCACCCGGCACATCCTGCATCGGAAAGCTGCGGGTCATTTGCTTGCCATCCGGTCCAAGGACAGGCCACAGGAACGGCTTGTTGCCTTGATCGGTGACATAAGTCGCAAACGGTTGCCCATTCATGCTGATGGTTACGCCTCCGGTCTCATTCCTAGTCACCGCGAACTGTTCGTGGGCTGAGATTGCAGTGGGCAGCATCAGTGGAAGGAGGACGAGAAAATTCTGGAAACCACGCCAGCACGACTGCATGGGAAAGTCCTTTGTTTGGGGAGGCACGGGTGAAAAGTGGGCCAAAAGCCAGGTGGCGTCACTGGGAATGAAGCTACAAGTCGGAACTTACAAGCTCGCATTGTATCGCCGCTGGGAACGTGGTGGGATGAGCCCTCCCGCACTCGGCCTGCCCCATGCTCCGCTTCCTGCTCCACAACCTCCGCTGGCTTGCCGCCGGCTTTCTGCTCACCTTTGCCTCTGCCTGCGGCCAGACCTGGTTTATTTCGCTGTCAGCAGCGGCGATTAAGCAGGAGTTCGGCCTCAGTGACGGCAGCTGGGGTGGCCTCTACACACTGGCCACCCTCGCCTCAGCAGCGTTGATGTTCTGGCAGGGCTCGGTGGTCGATCGGGTTTCACCCCGGCTGGTTGCCATCGGCACCGCTGGCGGGTTTGCGGCAGCGGCAGCCGGAATGGCTGTGGGCCACTCGGTCTGGCTGCTGGGTTTCTCGTTGTTCCTGCTGCGGTTCTGCGGCCAGGGGATGTTCGGCCACATCGCCATGACCGCGATTGGCCGCTGGTTTGTTGCCCAGCGGGGCCGGGCGGTAGCCATCGCCAACCTCGGCTATCCGGCCAGTGAAATCCTGCTGGCCGCCCCGGCGATTCTCACCATCAACACCCTCGGCTGGCGATCACTCTGGGCGGCCGCTGCGGGGCTGCTGCTACTGATGATCGCTCCGCTCATCGGCTGGCTGCTGGCCGGCAGCCGCACTCCGCAGGCTGTCGCAGCCCAGCAGGAGCAGACTGGTCTCAGGGGTCGGCACTGGCAACGACGGGAGGCCATCCAGCATTGGCTGCTGCCGGCACTCCTCCCGACGCTTCTCACACCTGGCTTCATGGGGACGGTCCTGTTTTTTCAGCAGACCAACATTGCCAGTGTGAAGGGCTGGAGCCTGGTGGCGATGGCGCCTGGCTTCACCTGCTTTGCCGTTGCTGGTGTCATCGCCTCGTTCTCCGCCGGCTGGGCGGTCGATCGCTTCGGCGGCCAGCGGCTGCTGCCGGTGCTGCTGCTGCCGATCGGCTTGGGCATGGCGGTGATTAGCCCGGCCAACCATGTTGCCTATTGGTACGTTGCGCTGGCGATGATGGGTGTCACGATGGGCATGGCCAGCGCCCTCTGGGGCGCGTTCCTGCCAACGCTCTACGGGACGCGGCATCTGGGGGCGATCCGGTCGCTTTCCACCACGATCATGGTCTTTTCGACCGCCATCGGTCCCGGCCTGACCGGCCTGCTGATCGATCAGGGCGTCGATGTCCCGACCCAGTGCCTCGTGCTCGCCGGCTGGTGCTTTGTGGTATCGGCTGGCTCCGTGGTCATCAAACGGCGGCTGTCGCGAGAGCTTGCTACGCGAGATGATTGAACAAGTGTCTCCTGTCAGCAAGTCGTTTTACTATTGACACCATAAGTGATCCTCCGTACAGTTTCTAAGAAAGGAGTCCGCAATGAGTGCCGATATCTCATTAGATCAACTGACCACCACCGAAAAGCTGGCCTTGATGGAGCGGCTCTGGACTGATCTGTCACAGAATCCAGAGACGATTCCATCGCCTGCGTGGCATGGGGCAGTGCTGGCAGAGCGTCGGGAGGCGGCGCGGCAGGGTCGCACCGCCTTTGGAGCCTGGGAGGACGCTCGGCAGCGACTGTTGGGGCGTCATGGATGAGGATTCGTATCCTGCCTGAGGCAGAACGCGATCTCGATCTCGGGGCTGTCTTTTACGAGTCACAATCGCCCGGGGCGGGAAGCTTCTTTATTCGCGGGCTTCTCGAAGACATTGATCGACTCGTTCAGTACGGTGGTGTGCACGCCAAGCACCGGGGCTTTTTCCGAGCCATATCCCGGAGATTTCCTTTCGCGATCTTCTATGACCTCAGTGGCGACGTGATCGATATCTATGCCGTGCTTGATTGCCGTCAAGACCCTGCGGTCCTCGACAGCCGTCTCGACTCAGAAAGGCCAGGTGATGAGTCGACCTGATGGCCACTGTTTTGCCACCCGATGCGGCTCGGCTTGCTGAACTGGATCACCTCGCCTCACCAGCCGTAGACCACTCGCGGGAGCCAGAGCACGAGGGGGCCGCCCAGCAGGAGTACCAAAAGCAGGCCGAGCAGTTGCAGACCGACAAACGGCACCACACCTCGGTAGAGGTCGAGCAGTTTCACCTCCGGTGGGGCCACCCCTTTCAAATAGAACAGCGCGAAGCCGACTGGCGGTGTCAGGAACGAGGTCTGCAGGCAGACCGCCATCAGGACGCAGAACCAGATGGTGTTGGCCGTGGCCCGGGCAGCCGCAAAATCCTCCGGTCGCTGAAAGCCCGCCGGCTCGACAAAGCCAAAGTCGAGTTGGCCGACCGTGCCGACGACAAGCGGCAGCACGATGATGGTGATCTCGATCCAGTCGAGAAAAAATCCCAGCAGGAAGATCACTGCGAGGATGGTGCCGATCACCCCGTATGGACCGAACGGCAGACTCTCGAGGCCCAGACGAATCAGCCCGTCCCCGCCGAGTTCCCGCAGGATGAAGGCGAAGCAGGTCGCCCCGATGAGGATGCCGACGATTGAGCCGGTGATCTGGAAGGCATCGACGCAGGTCTGCCAGCCTTCCTTGGCCAGGGTGGCGATGCTCGGCTTGGCCTGCTCGTTCCGACCGGCCCGCAGCCAGTGGCCGATGGCCAGCAGGCTGGCTCCGACCGCACCGATGCCACTAGCCTCGGTGACGGTGGCTACCCCCGCAAAGATCGACCCGAGCACCACGACAATGAGCGCCAGCGCCGGAAGGATAGCCGTTGCCAGATCGACCACTGCTGCGGCGGACAGTGGCTCTGCTGACACCAGTGGGGCCTGTGCCGGAGCCAGCAGGCCCACCACCAGCAGGTAGACGAGGTAAAGCCCTGCCAGGATGACGCCCGGCAAGACCGCCCCCATGAAGAGGTCACCGACTGGCACCGAGGCTTGATCGGCCATGATCACCAGCATGATGCTTGGCGGCATGAGGATCCCGAGCGTGCCGGCCGCACAGACGGTGCCGGCAGCCAGGGGCCGGGCATAGCCCTGGCCGAGCATGACCGGCAGGCTGATCAGGCCCAGCAGCACCACCGAGGCCCCGATGATGCCGGTACTGGCTGCGAGCAGGATTCCAATCAGCACCACGCTGATCGCCAGCCCACCACGGACCCGGCCAAAGAGCCGCTGCATCGCCTGCATCATCCGCTCAGCCATGCCGCTGCGGTCAAGCAGCAGCCCCATGAAGATGAACATCGGCAGGGCGACCAGTTCCGGCTTGGTGAGCAGGCCACCGTAGATGCGGTTGACAAAGCCTGCCGCAGTGCCGAGGTAGAGCTTGGTGCCGGGGTGGGCGGCGCTCAGGGTGTAGCCGACGTAGTCGGCGGCATAGCCGACGCCGATAAAGACAACGGCGATCCCGCCGAGCACGAAGGCGATCGGAAACCCTGAGAACAGCACCGCCATAAAGCTGGCGAACATCAGCACCACCAACGCATAGCTCGGCTCAATCCGGCCGATCGCTCCGGCTGCGGTGAAGACGGCCGCCACTCCGGTCAGCCCCAGGATCATCGCGAGCGACCGATAGCGGTTCCAATCAGTGCGTCGCACCGGATCGACCAGCTGCGGCTGCCCAAGCAGCGGCACCGCCCGCAGCAGCCGGGCCACCGCCGTCAGGCCAATCAGCCCACAGGCCAGCGGCAGGGCCGCCTTGACGATGAAGGTAAAGGGCAGCCCCTGCTCGTTGACGGATCGCTCGTTAATGGCGAAGGCCTGAGCCACGGACAGCCAGCCATGCCAGCCGATCAGGACGGTCAGGGGCAGCACGAACAGGCCCTGGCCGACAACCTCGATGAACGCCTTGGTTCGCCGACTGAATCGGGGGTGCAACAGGTCGAGCCGGACGTGACTGTTGGTGGCGGCGGCTGAGGCGACACCGAGCGTGGCCAGAAAGGCATAGAGCTGCCAGTGCA
>RFVE01000021.1 GCA_009922585.1 Planctomycetia bacterium | reverse complement strand
GTACTTCGGGGGAACCCGCAGTATGCCGTCTCGCCGGCCCGTGGCCCAGCCGGCGGCCCTCTGACCGCCGGCTGGACGCACTGCCAATCAACTGCCGCTGAGCACCGGCACCTTCCGTGAGGTGCTCGTGGGCGACTTGGTCAGGTCGACCGTCAGCACGCCCTTGTCGTAATGCGCCTTCACCTGGTCCGGATCGACCGCCTCGGGCAGCGGGATGGCCCGACTGAAGCCACCGTAGTGGCTTTCCCGGTGGGTCCAGCCGTTATCAGCCGACTCCGTCTCAGACTTCTTCTCACCAGTAATTATCAGCCGATCCTCTGAAACGCTGACATCGACATCCTTGGGGTCGATGCCGGGCAGTTCAACCCGGATTCGAATCGCCGTATCCGATTCGGCCACATCGATTGCCGGCAGCCAGCGGCCCGGCGCACCTGCCTCGAGCCATCCCGGCGTCATCGAGGATCGGCTGAAAAAGCCCTCAAGCAGTCGGTTCATCTCGTTGCGGAAGTCAGTCAGCGAAGAGATGTTGGCGGGCTCCATGCCAAACGAACGCTTCGTGCGAAAGGGGATCAAACTCATCTGTCTGCTCCTTTGTCTTTCGGAGAGGAATGGAAACCAAACACGACACTTCGAATGACCATCGACGGTGGCCACCAACAGCTCGGCCCGCAGGCAGCCGTCAGCCGGCAGTGACCGGAATTGTTCGCGGCCGGACTGCCGCCAGCCGCGGCACTCGTACGGTCAGGACGCCGTTACGATAGGTCGCCGCGATCTGGCTCCCGTCGAAGCCCTCACCAATCTGGAACGAGCGGCGGTAGTCGCCGACCCCGTACTCTTGTCGGACAGGATTGCCGGCCTGTGGCCTGCCGCGTACGGTCGCGGTGATGGCGAGCACGCCATCATCAAAACTGACATCGATCTGTTCGGCCACCGAGCCGGGAATGTCGGCGACCAGTACGAGTTCGCTACCACAGTCGGCGACATCGACGTTGGGCCGGTAGGTCAGCCCACGGTCAGCTTCGGCCGCGGCGGTCTGCCGCTCTGGTGCGAGGCTTGTCTGGGGGGAAGCAATCATGATGAGGTTCTCCTTTTGATAGTTGAAATGAAGAGTCACATTTGCAGCCAACGGCTTTCGTCAGCTTGCCGACACCGTCACCTTGTGAGGGCGGCAGGCGGCAGCCTTTGGGCACGTCACGGTCAGAACGCCACTATTGAGGCGGGCCACGACGCCTTCAGGATTGACGGCTGTCGGCAGCGAAAGCCGTCGTTCAAAGGCCCCGGTTCCACGCTCCCGGCGATGCCAGGTGAGCTTGTGAGGCTCAGCGGTAGCCCCAGCGGCTTCGGCTGCATGAGCATGTTCGATTGGATCGGCGCGTCGTCCGGCCAACGTAAGCTCATCGTCGATGGCGGTGAGTTCGAGATCTGCCGGCTCCAGTCCGGGCAGTTCCGCTTCAATCAGAATCGCCTCATCGGTTTCAAAGATGTTGACTGCAGGAAACGGCTCGCTCGTGGTCTGTCGCGTCCAGCCGTGGAGCGGCGGGGCGGCAGTCAGCGTTGTCCAGAGCCGATCCATCTCATCGCGCAAGTCCTCAAGCGGGTGCGCGTACCCGACACGAAGCATCTGCATGGCAAGTTCTCCAGGAACGTGAACACGGCCCACTCAACCGTTGCCGTCCCTGGTGCTCCGCAATCATTCGCATTCACGGATGCCAAAGACAAACCGGTAAGTACGGACCGTCCTCTGACCATGGCTTTTCCTCCCCGCCAACCGATTGGAACGGGAATGTCCAGCCGATTCACTAGACACGGGAAAGAGCAAAGGACGTGCCAAATATCAAAATGGCGGCTCTCACAAGTTCCAAGCGGCTTGCTTGTGAGGTGTCCCCCAACTTTTTTGAACGTTTTCGCAGGAAAACCGATGAACCCCCGCCTGCCGCGGCCGGTCACCGAAGCGTGCCAGTGAGACCTTGCCGGTCAGCGCAGTCCTGCTGGCTGTCAGGCTGGCAGAGCAGACAAAAAGCCGGTCAAAAAGGCGGTTCTCATGTTGTTCGCGGGCAGCCAGCACCTATACTCGCAGACTCCTTGCAACAGCTTCTGAGTCGACTCGGCTTTGTGACGGACACACCGAACGCGGAACGACCATGCGATTCACCTTGCTCGATCGAATCACTGATATTGACCCCGGCACGAGCATTACTGCCGTCAAAGCCGTGTCGCTAGCGGAGGAATATCTTGGGGATCACTTCCCCCGGTTTCCGGTTCTCCCCGGCGTCTTCATGCTTGAGGCGATGACGCAGGCCGCTGCTTGGACGATCCGCCTGGGTGAGGACTTTGCCCACAGCATGGTGGTGCTGCGGACCGCCCGAAACGTTAAGTATGGCGATTTTGTCGAACCTGGACGGGTCCTGACTGTGCGGGCCGAAGTTGTTTCGCAGGATGCTACCCGGACCAAAGTGAAGGCCAGCGGCATGGTGGGTGAACGGACCAGCCTGACAGCTCGCCTTGAACTCGAGCGATACAACCTCGCCGACCGGCGTCCGCATGGTGAAGCCCTCGATGCCCGAGTTCGGGCCGAGATGCGGCGGCTCTGGTCGGTCCTCAACCCGCCCCGGCGGGCCGATGCCCAACCCCGGCGAACCGTTTACAGCCTCTCGGCGGCATCCCCTGCCTCGGCCCAGCCCAGCACGGTCTGAATCTCCGACTCGTGCCGGTGCTAGCGGTTATCCCGCTGCGGGGGGTCTGGAAATGCCGACTGCGGCTTTCCAATCCCGGGCGTCGACAGTACAACCTACGTGTGTAGTCTAGGTTCCCAACTCCCTCTGAAGGTGAGATGTCGATGCCGTCCCGTGATGAAATTTACGAAAAAGTGAAGGCCGCACTCGTCGATGCACTTGGCGTGGACGATGACGAAGTGACCCCAGAGGCCACCATGGTGGGTGATCTCGGTGCGGAGTCGATTGACTTCCTCGACATCGTATTCCGGCTTGAAAAGGCATTCGGCATCAAAATTCCCCGCAGTGAACTCTTCCCCGAAGACGTGCTGTCGAGCACCGATTTTGTTGTCAACGGCAAGCTGAACGAGGCAGGATTGGCTGCGCTGAAAGAGCGGATGCCATTCGTTGACCTGACCAAGTTCGAAGCCAACCCGAGTGTGCAGAATTTCCCCAACACGCTGACGGTTGAGGACATGGTTCGCTACGTTGCCAGCAAACTTGGTGACTGAGCCCGGCAGACGTTCAGGTGAGGGCCCGGGATCAGCCAGCCCCGCAGGAAAGCTGGGTTCCTGTTGACCAAGATGTGCAGGGGAAGGCGAAGGGAGTGCGGCAGACGCTATGCGGTGGTTCTGGATTGATCGGTTCAATGAGTTTGTCCGGGGCAAACAGGCCACGGCAGTAAAAAACGTCTCGCTTGCCGAAGAGCATCTGCACGACCACTTTCCCGGTGCCGCCCTGATGCCCAACTCGCTGGTGGTTGAGGGTATGGCCCAGACGGCCGGCCTGCTGGTGGCCGAGGCGCTTGACTTCAACCGCCGGGTGGTACTGGCCAAGGTCGCGAAGGCTGAATTTCACTACGACGCGGTGCCGGGCGATACCCTGCAATTTCGGGCGATCATTCTGGACCTGAAGCCGACGGGCTCGTTGGCAAAGGTCAGCAGCATGGTGGTTGATCCTGCGGGAAATGAACAGTTGCAGGGTGAGGCAGAGCTGTTCTTTGCCCACCTCGAACCCGGAGAGGGCGTGCCCAAGCTGTTCGAACCGGATGAACTGCTGAAGTGGCTCGACCACATGCACATCTACGATATCGGCCGGGATGAGGCGGGGAATCCGCTGGCAAGGCCCGACTGGTAGGCTTCCAGCCTCAGGGTCGGTATCGTGATGGCGGCGGTCCCGCTCACTGTGGTGTCGCCCTGCCTCATGAGAAAGGAGCCGCAATGGTGGCCGGTCGTCGTCGGGTCGTGATTACGGGAATGGGCTGTGTGACGCCGTTGGGGGTCACCGTTGAAGAACTCTGGTCCAATCTCAAGGCGGGGCGGTCAGGAGTCGGCCCCACCACCGTCTTTGATGCCTCCAAATTTCCCACCCGGATTGCAGCCGAGGTCAAGAACTGGTCGGTGACCGACGAGGGGCAGCCTGAAGATCGCTGGCAGTTCTGCGGACGGCACACCAAATTCGCGGCAGGTGCCGCCCTGCAGGCGATGCGACATGCCGGCCTTGAGCAGGGTCTCGCAACCGCTCCCGATCGGCTCGGCATCTATCTTGGCAGCGGGGAAGGCCAGCAGGACTTCGAGTCGTTTACCCGCATGATGATGGCATCGATCGAAGGCGAATCACTCAACGTCGCGACTTTCACCCGCCTCGGCCTGAATACGCTTCACCCGCTTACTGAGGTTGAGCAGGAACCGAACATGCCGGCCGGTCATCTGGCGGCCTTGTTCGACGCCCAGGGGCCAAACCTCAACTGCCTGACAGCCTGCGCCGCTTCAAGCCAGGCGATCGGCGAGGCAACGGAACTTGTCCGACGGGGGGATGCCGACGTCATGCTTTCTGGTGGTACTCACAGCATGATTCATCCTTTCGGCGTGACTGGGTTCAATCTGCTCACGGCGCTCTCCACCCGCAACGACGAACCGGCCAGGGCCAGCCGGCCGTTCGACAACGACCGCGATGGCTTTGTCCTCGGAGAGGGGGCGGCAATGGTTGTGCTGGAGGAACTTGAGCATGCCCGAGCCCGGGGGGCGACAATCTATGGCGAACTGCTCGGCTACGGCTCGACTGCCGATGCCTTCCGAATCACTGACACCCATCCGGAAGGCCGCGGGGCGACCAGTTGCATCAAGATGGCGTTGGATGATGCCAGCCTCGGCCGCGATGACATCGACTACATCAACGCCCACGGTACCAGCACCAGCGTCAATGATCGGGTTGAGTCATTGGCCATCAAAAAGGTCTTCGAGGAGCGGGCCTACAAGATTCCGGTCTCCAGTACGAAGAGCATGATGGGACACCTGATTGCGGCGGCCGGGGCCACCGAGGTGATCGTGTCGCTGCTGGCGATCCGCGACGGCGTGCTGCCGCCGACAATCAATTACGAGACCCCCGACCCTGACTGCGACCTCGACTACATTCCCAATGCCGCCCGTGAGGCACCCTGCCAGCGGGTGCTCTCCAACAGCTTCGGCTTCGGTGGCCAGAACATCTCGCTGATACTCGGCCGGTTTACCGACGCCTGACCCATTCTGGTGTTGGCGCCGGCAAAGAAAATGCTTCGAAGCCCGAAGCGCAAGCTGAGGGAAATCGCGTTGTCGATCCTAGGACCGCATTCCCTCGGCTCGCGTTTCGGGCTTTCAGTAAAGCCAGCCGACGCAAAACCGGCAGGGTTTTCTCAACCGGTCGAACCGATTCGACCGATACCTGAGATGGTGGCCGCCGATGTGGCCGCTCGTGCTGGCACCCGGTGTGCCGCTGACGACCGGCCAGATGGCCGAAACCGCCCAGGATACCGAGACCCATGAGACACCTTTCCGCCTGCCTGCTTGCCGTCGCGGTGCTGGGAACGGCCAGCGGCTGCTCAATCATTGACCGACTTTTTCTGCTCAACGCCGACGGCCCCTACTCGCACCGCCACCCCGGCGGCTGTCCAGCCGGCTGTGAGGACGGCTGCGACCAGTGCTTCGAAGCTCCCTGCAATGACTGCCAGAGTGGTGTCTGTCCAACCGGCTGCCAGGATGGTCGTTGCCGGCTTGGCCAGTGTCGCGGTGCCGACTGCAATGACTGTGCCGACGGACGCTGCCGCCAGCGTCATGTCGGCCGCTACGGGGGACTGGCCAAACACCACCTGACGCCCGAAGAAAAATGCGAACTGAGCGGTTCTGATTACGGCGAGACCTGTCCTCCGGGGCCTCCGAGTGGAGCGGTCGCTTATCCGTACTACACAACCCGCGGTCCGCGAGACTTTCTCGCCAAGTGCCCACCGTCAATCGGCCCGTGAGGGAAAGAAACGCCTGAGCGTCTGTTGACCTGGTGGTTTTGTCAGCAGCGAGACGACAACGAGTGCCGCTGTTGACGTCACGATCATTGCCGCGACTGGCATCAGTTGCCAGGCTCCATCGGCATCAATCGCAGTTGGTACTGGAATGTTGACCGTAAAGCTGGGGTTGCTGGCGAAGTCAGACGCGGAGAACAGCCAGAGCCAACTGCCGGCAGCTGCCAGCACGCAGGCATAGGCCCCCGCCTTGGTCAAACGGGGCCAGTAAAGAGCGGCCAGAATCAGCGGGAAGAGGCTGGAAAAGCCGCTGAAGCACCAGACGCCGAGGGTGAAGACTCGCCGCGGTTCCAGCAGGCTGAGGCCATAGGTTACCGCAACAATCGCGATGATGAAGGCTCTGGCAACTAGCAATTCATGTTGGTCTGACAGCCGCCGGCTGCCCTGCAGCGGCTGGACCACATCCTCGGTGAACATCGTGCCGAGGCAGAGAAACTGGCTGTCGAGTGATGACATGATTGCTGCCAGGATGCCGGCGGTCAGAAAGCCACCCAGCACCGGCCCAGCCAGCTTCTGGACCAGGAATGGCAGCACGGCGTTGGGGTTGGCGGCCACCGGAGGGGGAATCGTGATCAGGTCGCTAGTGGCCCAGGCCCCAATCAGCACGCAGGGCACCCAGACAATCGCGATGAACAGGGGGTGGGCCACCACCGGCAGTTTGAAACTGTTGGCGCTGCGGGCGGTCAGCCAGTGCTGAAACAGGTGCGGGAACATGCCGACGCTCAGTGGCACGAACATGTAGGTCAGGAACTTTTCTGGTGGAATGTGTAGCCGAGTGAGTTTCTCGTGCGGGATGGCGGCGCTGGCTGCCTGCAGGCTGGCCCAGAAGCTGTCCTGGCCACCGAGCTTCCAAGCGATCACCACAAAGGTGACGAGTCCCAGCACCATGAAGATGAGGGTCTGAAAGGTATTGGCCCAGGCGGTACCCCGCATGCCGCCCATGAATACATAGATCAGCACGATGCCGCAGATGGCAAGTGACGCGAGTTGCTTGGGTACGCCCCCCTGCGAGCCGTAAAGAAAGCTCGGGGGATCGGTGGGTGCTTTGGGATTCTTGCCCTGCTCAAGAAAGGCTGGGAAAGTTCCCTCGGCGAAGGTGCCACCGACCACTTTGCCCTCGGCAATCCGTCCGGCGGTCACCTTGTTGATGACCGTGCCAGAGGCCATCACGCCGATCAGCAGGTAGGGGATCACCAGACCGACCAGCACCGGGAAGAGCACCAGCCCGATCCGTCGGCTCTCGAGACGGTCGCGAAAGAATTGCACCTGAGTCCGGTATCCGTGGGCCTTGCCCAACTTCCAGACCTTCACCCCGAGCAGGAAGAAACAGAGCGAATGGATGATGCCGCTGGAACTGGCCAGCATCCCGTAGACGCCGACCCCTTCCTTGAACGATTCGCCAGTCGAACCGACAAGAGCAAAAGCGGTCATGGTGGTACCGAAGATCGACATCAGCAGCAGAAATGGACCGATGGAGTGGCTGGCCAGCATGTAGTCCTGGCTGGTGCCCCGAAACAATCGGCTGGCCCCAATGCCTAGCAGCAGCAAGAGCCCGAGATACCCGCAGATGATCAGCAGTTGAGTCATGACCTGTCCTCCGTCATTGGGGAGGGCGTGGCTTCATCGACTGGCCAGCAGAAGAGTGTGGCGAGGTACCAAGTGCCGGCTGCGGCCAAGGAGATGCCGGCATGGTAGGCGAGGGTGATTGGGAGGAAACCGAAAATGAGCCGGGCGTCATCCCAGAACCAGATGTCCTGGTGGGCCACGATCAAGAGAGCAACGAGGGCCCAGACCACGTGGGCAGGTTTCATGAAAGTATTCCGTGATGGAGAACGAGGGGGAAACGCCACACTGTTGTAAGCCGAGCGGCTTCGGTGTGAACAGCAGATGTCCCGGAAACACCCCCGGTTACTCAGTGATGATTGTTCGCGGTGCCCGGGGGGTGTCATCGGGTAGGGTGGGCACCGTGGCGATGACGTACAGGCCGATACCGACTGCCCCAAGAGCAACATACTTGAGCCACCAAGGAAGGCTGTTGAGCAGCAGGCTGCAGATCACGACGGCCAGCACCAGGGTGATTGTCCTGTATTTCACCGTGCGGCGGATGCCTCGATATTCCTGCCAATCGTCCAAGGTCGGCCCAAACCAGCGGGATCGGTGCAGCCACGCATGAATCCGAGGAGAACCTCGATAAAAGCACCAGCTGGCAAGCAGCAGGAATGGAGTTGTTGGCAACAACGGTAGAATCGCGCCAACAACAGCAAAGCCCACGCAGATCCAGCCGCCGGTGACAAACAGCAGACTTTTCACGGGATCGGTGCTCGGCTGCAAATCCATGCGATTCCTCCCGGCAGCCCTATGAAGGGGGCGGAACCGGCTTCAGGGGATTTTAGCACGCCAGCTGATCCCGTATGATCTGCAGGCCGCTTGGATTCTTTCACCCTGCTGACGGAGACCCCACCTATGCCGCTCGTACCCCTTCGGATTCTGCTTGACCATGCCGCTGAGAACGGATACGGCCTGGCCGCCTTCAACGTCAACAACATGGAGCAGATCCAGGCCATCATGGAGGCCGCGAAGGAGACCGACTCGCCGGTCATCGTCCAGGCCTCACGGGGAGCCCGGTCCTACAGTCAGGACAATTACCTGCGGCACCTGATGCTTGCCGCAGCCGAACTCTATCCTGGCATCCCGGTTGCCATGCACCAGGATCATGGCAACTCGCCGGCCACCTGCGCCAGTGCCATCGACAATGGCTTTACCAGCGTGATGATGGATGGGTCACTCAAAGAGGACGGCAAGACTCCGGCTGACTTCGACTACAACGTTTCGGTGACCGCTGAGGTAGTGAAACAGGCCCATGCCCGTGGGGTTTCGGTCGAGGGTGAACTAGGTTGTCTCGGCTCACTTGAGAGCGGTCAGGGCGAGGCTGAGGACGGCCACGGTGCGGAAGGGGTGTTGTCGCATGACCAACTGTTGACCGACCCGGACGAGGCGGCCCGGTTTGTCGAGGCAACTGGCGTCGATGCCTTGGCTGTGGCGATTGGTACCAGCCATGGGGCCTACAAGTTCAGCCGCAAGCCTGACGGCGATGTGCTGGCGATGAAGCGGATCGAGGAGATCCATGCCAAGCTGCCCAACTGCCACCTGGTGATGCACGGCTCGTCGAGCGTGCCGCAGGAACTGCAGGACATCATCAACAAGTACGGCGGCAAGATGCCGCAGACCTACGGTGTGCCGGTTGAGGAGATTCAGCGGGGCATCAAGCATGGTGTCCGCAAGATCAATGTCGATACCGACTGCCGCATGGCCATCACCGGGGCGATCCGCAAGGTGCTCTGGGAGACTCCAGAGAAGTTCGACCCCCGCGACTACCTGAAGCCGGCCCGGGCTGCCATGCAGAAGGTCTGTGCCGAGCGGATGGTCCAGTTCGGCCAGGCCGGCAACGCGGGCAAGGTCCCGGTGGTTTCGCTCGAAGAAATGGCCAAACGCTACGGCTAAAATGGCCGTTGTGCCGGGTCGCCCAGTCGTCCTATAGTCCCCGCCCCCGCCGCCCATCGGCGTGGGGGGCATGGATTGGAGGAGAACGGTGGCCGAACCGAGCGATGAGGCATTGATCGAGCAGGGCCGGCAGGTACTGCGGGCTGAGGGGGAGGCGATTCTTGCCTCGGCTGACAGTCTGGCCGCACCCTTTTGCCAAGCGGTGCGGCTGTTGCAGCAATGTACCGGCAGCGTGGTTGTGACCGGCATGGGCAAGGCTGGGCTGATCGGTCGCAAGCTGTCCGCCACCCTTGCTTCGACCGGAACACCGAGTCATTTCCTTCACCCAGCCGAAGCGATGCACGGCGACCTCGGTGCCTTGCGGCGGGACGATCTGGTGCTGGCCATCTCGCAGTCGGGTGAGACCGCCGAACTGACACAGATCCTGCCACACGTTGATGCCCGCAGCATTCCTTTGATTGCACTCACCGGCCGGGCAGACAGCACCCTCGGCCGGGCCGCCGCTGTAGTTGTGGCTACCGGCAAATTGCTCGAGGCCGATTCGCTGGGGGTCGCCCCGAGTACCAGTACCACCGTGATGCTTGCCCTCGGCGATAGCATGGCACTGGTTGTTAGCCGTCTACGGGGCTTCAGTCATTCCGACTTCGCTGCCCGGCACCCCGGCGGCAGTCTGGGGATGCGGCTGCTGAAGGTTGAACAGGCAATGCGGCCGCTGGAACGCTGCCGGACGGCGGCGGCCGATGAGACCGTGCGGCAGGTCTTTGCCCGACCGCTTCCCACCCGCCGGACCGGTGCTGTGATGATCGTTGCTGCCGATGGCCGGCTGACCGGCATCTTCACCGACAGTGACCTGGCCCGGCTGTTTGAACACCGGCACGATGACGCCCTCGACCGGCCGATTGGTGAGGTGATGACATGCCAGCCGAATACCGCCCGGCTCGGGAGTCGACTCGAGGAGGCGATCGGCCTGCTCGAGAGCCGGCGGCTCAGCGAACTGCCGGTCATCGACGAGGCCGGTCGTCCCCACGGGCTGCTCGACATCGTCGATCTGGTCGGCGTTGACCTGTCCGCTGTCGAGACCAACCCCGAGGGCCAGCCGTCGGCCCGCACCGCAGCTTGATGCCGTTTGCCGCTAGCCCATCTGTCGGAGATGCCGAATGCCCAGCGGCGCCAATCAGCCCGTCACCACCAGTCAGCCGTCCGTGGCGGTGCTGGCCAATATCCGGCTGCTGCTGCTCGATTGTGACGGCGTGCTGACTGACGGTGGCGTCACTTGGACCGAGGACGGTATTGAACAGAAGACGTTCAACATTCGTGATGGGCTTGGCATCAAGCTCTGGCAGCGGGCCGGCGGCCAGGTGGGAATTGTCACCGGCCGCTCGAGCCGGGTGGTTGCCTGGCGGGCCCACGAGCTCGGCATCGACTTCGTCCACCAGGGGGTGGGCGACAAGCTGGCGGTGGTGGCCGACTTGCTGGCAACCTGCGGACTCGACTGGCAGGCGGTGGCGTATGTTGGCGACGACCTCCCGGATCTGCCGGTCGTCAGCCGGGTAGGGCTGGGGGTGGCGGTGGCTGATGCCTGCCCGGAACTCTGTGCGGCCGCCGGGCTGGTCACCGACCTGCCGGGTGGTCGGGGCGCCGTCCGGGAACTCATCGAACAACTGCTGAAGGCCCGCGGCTGCTGGGACGACCTCATTGCCAGCTACCAGGGTGACGGAACCGCCTGATGGAGCAGCGACTTGGACGAACCGTGCGGGTGTTCCTGGTCGTGCTGGCCGCGGCGGGGCTCTATCGGTTAGCCATCGTACCCTGGGTCGAGCCCCGCTACCGCGAGGCAGTTGGCGTCGCCGAACTGACTCCCGAGCAGGCAGCCGCCATCCGAGCCCGGGCCGACCGCCGGCTCGACTCGGTGCGGGAACTCTTTCCACCCGGCTCCTGGGAACTTGAACAGCCGATCATTCTTGAGAGCCGGGGCATGCGGCTGATGTTCAAGCAGTATCACTCGCTGCCTGATGGCCGGGTGAACCTGGTGCCCTGCACGCTGGTGGTGCTGCCCGATGACCAGCGGCAGGCAACCGACGAGGCGGGCCGGACGCTGGTCATGCGGGCGCCACAGGGGGCTGTGCTGGAGTTTGCCGAACCACTCGACTTGCGGGCCGGCCGGCTGTCACGACTCGTCGGCGGCAGCCTGCGGGGGCAGGTCACCGTTCGCGGCACTCCGAGTGCGGCCGGGGCAGGAGATGACATCGAGGTGGTGACCCGTGATTTGGAACTGGATGAATATGAGATTCGCACGAATGAGCGGGTTGAGTTTCGCTATGGTCGGTCGATCGGCCGGGGCCGCGGTCTGGTGGCGATGCTGCTGCCGCAGCCGGGGGGGTCGGGGCAGGGGCCCAATATCGGCGGGGTCGATACGGTGCGGCTTGAACGCGAGGTGGAGTTGCGGCTGGATGGGATGGTGGCCGGTGTCCTCCCTACCGCTGCGGCGGCAGGTACGGTGGAGGAACCGGCCGCCGAACTGCCGGTACACGTGACCTGTGCTGGTAGCCTGACGACGAACCTGTCGGCCAATATCATCACCCTCGAGGAGGCAGTCGAAGTCAGACGGGGGCAGCTGGAGCAGGGGGGAGATGAGCTCAGCTGTGATGTGTTGGCGATTATTCTGGGTGAGCCGTCTCCGGCTGCCGAGGAGGCTTCCGATGGTCTGCAGGTAGTTGAAATACAGGCAAGCGGTGCCCCGGTGATCGTCCGTAGCGGCACAAACAATCTGGAGGTCCGGACTGGGCGGTTGGGCTATGAAGTTCGCTCTCGCCGGATTCGGCTCGACGGCGATGACCCGGTGACGGTGACGGCAGTCGGGCTTGAACTGGAGGCGGCCTCACTCGACTACACGCCTGATGCCGCTGGAGGTCCGGGCAACCTGCTGGCGGAGGGCCCCGGCTGGCTGCGGGCCTTGGGTGAGCGTCCCCCAGCGGTCGAGACCAGGTGGCAGAAGAGCTTGCGAGTCCGGCCGGACGGCATGAATCATGTCGCCTCATTGACCGGTCAGGCGGAGGTGGCGGTTGATCTGCAGGGCCGGCTGACCGGGGCCGAGATGCACCTTTGGTTTAGCCAGCGTGCCGGGGCCACCGGGGCAACGACCAGTGGTGCCGCCGTGCCAAATATGTCAGCCCTGGAGCCACAGCGGCTGTTGGTCCGCGGCGTCGTCGAAGTCGATGTGGCTGAAGTCGCTGCCCGTACTGACAGAATGGAACTCTGGTTTAAGCCCGGGCAGGCCGCGGCCCCTGTGGCTCCCGTCGCCTCGCCACCGGCCGCCGTGGGCAGCCCCCCTGCCACTCCTGCAGCGGTAGCCTCCTCACCGCCCCGCAGCCTGCCACCGCGGCGGCCGATTCCTGCCATCCGGCCACCGCTGCCCGCCGACCGCAAGCTGCTTGCCAGCGGTGACCTGATTCGCGGACAGGTGCTGTTGGGGGGCGATCAGAACAATCTGGAGGAGCTGTCGCTGGAGGGGCAGGTGCAGCTCATCGAGCAGCCAGCAGCAGACGGCTTTGAAATCCGGGGTGATCAGCTGCAAATCACTCGGCCGACCCGGTTCGACGCCCGGGCGATTATCTCCGGACGCCCGGCTGAGGTTCGCAGTTCAAGGCTCAATCTCGAGGGGCCACTGATCGAGTTTGACCGGGGCCAGAATAGGGTGGCCGTCGATGGTGGAGGCAGGCTCACCGTGCCTGCGGCGGGTAACGCTGGGTTGGGTGACCTTGGCCTGATCAGCGGACAGGCACCGCGACAGCCGGTGGCATCAGCGACCACTACCGCCGAACCCCTGGCGATCAACTGGCAGGGCCGAATGGACTTCGACGGGCAGACTGCTCGCTTCATAGACCGCGTCGAGACTGGCAGCGGTGACACTGAATTAAAGGCGGGGTCTCTCGACTGCGTATTCAGCCAGCCGATTGATTTCAGCCGGCAGCGGCAGCCTCAGGCCCAGTCGCAGAACGACATTGCCCGCATCGCCTGCGGCAACGGCGTACGGATCATTAGCCGCACCAAGGCCGAAGCCGATGGCCAACTGGAATCGCACGAGCAGTTATTCGTCCGCGACCTTTTCTTCGATCGGCTCACCGGCGACGTGCGTGGTACCGGCCCAGGACGGCTGACAAGTACCCGGCGAGGCGAGGGCAGTCTGCCACTGGGAACGCCGGCGCTGCCAGGTAGTCCCGTGCCGCAGGAGCCGGTCGCCCCGTCACCAAATAATGGCCAGCCTGGCATCACCTATCTTGGGGTTGATTTTCAGCGGGGCTTCACCGGTAACCTCACCCTCCGGCAGATGGAGTTCCAGCAGCGGGTGGAGACAATCTGGGGGCCGGTGCCGACCTGGGAAGACAGCCTTGACCTGCATGCCCCAGCAGGGCTGGCTGAGGGGGTGGTCGCGGTCACCAGCGACGTACTCGGCATTGGGCAGACGCCCCCCGTGCCTGGCCAGCCCCGGCGGGCGATCGAACTCTCGGCTGGCGGCAATGTGCTGGTCGAGGGCTCGGGCTTCACCGCCCGCAGCGCCCGACTGTCGTACAGCGAACTGAAGGACCTGCTGGTCTTCGAAGGCGACGGCCGCACAGATGCCCAGCTCTATCGGCAGGAGCGGGTTGGCGGCCCAACTTCAACCGCCTCAGCTGGCAAGATCCTTTACTGGCGGCAGCACAACCGGGTCGACGTGCAGGATGCCCGCTACCTCGACTTCGACCAGCTCGGTGGCGGCAGCCTGCCCAACGCACCCTTTTGAGTCACCGCTGAGCCTGTTCGTGGTGCATCAGAAACGATCAGCGTCGCTCAGCAGACGCGGCGTGACTCGGCATCGAGGGCATTGACCATGAATTGCACGGCTGCCTCGGCGGCGGTGGTCAGGAAGTCGTCATTGGTCGGCTGGTCGAACAGGGCTGTGTGCGGAATCCCGAGGGCGATCAGTTTGCTATCCAGCCGTTCGGCTCCGTCCCGCCAGCGAGCGTCGGCAGGGTCACTGGCAAACCATTGGTGCCGCGGCCAGTTGAGTGGATGCACGTGCAGGATCGCAGTCTCCTGCCGAGCCTGTTCAACGTCGGGAAAAATCTCCCAGAGGGTATCGAACAGTTCGCCGTCGTCCCAGTCATGACCAGAACGCATGCCAAGATGAAAGTCGATTGCTGGATTGATTGCCGCCGCCACTGGAAAGACAGTGGGGTGGCGGTAGGCCAGTCGCAACGCTCCTTGCCCCCCCATCTCGAGGCCCAGAAGGCCGACTCCCCCCGGCCCTGCCGCGAATCGCTGGCTGCACTCCTGCAGCACAGGCCCCAGCAGAAAGGCCTCTGGTGTCTGCTGCTGGTCGAACCGCTCGACAGAGTGCTGAAGCCACCAAGAGCGGCCGGTGCGGGGCGCCAGCACCGGGAGCCTCGCTGCCTCGACCGCGGCCTGAACTGCTGGCAGACTCTGTGGCGGTCGGCCCGGCAGGTCGTGCAGATAAATGAGGCAGCGTGCGGTTGTCTCGACCGTTTCTGGCTGAAACAGGTCACAGGCGTGGCCGGCAACGGCGATGGTTGACCAGCCGGTCGAAGTTGGGGATGACATGGAGGTTGTTGGAGGCAGAGAGAGGGTCACGCTGCGTTGTAGCAGCCGGTGGCCCGACTGAACACCGTGCTCTCCGCAGGGAAGGAGCCAGACGATGAAGCGGCTGCTGTCGCGCGATGAACTTGCCGCGGGCATCGATCGACTTGCCGCCGAGGTGCGGGGGGACTGCGGCGACAAACCGTTGACGGTAATCGGCGTCCTGACCGGCAGCATTGTGCTGATGGCCGATCTGCTGCGCCGGCTTGAGGGGCCGATCGAGGTTGGCATGGTCTGGGCCAGCAGCTACCGCGGGACTGCTACCCGGCCTGGCCGGCTCGACCTCAGGCTTGACCTGCTACCCGATCTGACCGGCCGTGACGTGCTGCTGGTCGATGACATTTTTGATACCGGTCGTACCCTTGAGGCCTTGGTGGCCTCGCTGCACCAACATGGGGCGGTCTCGGTGCGAACCTTGGTATTGCTGCGGAAGCCAACTCGGACTGAGGTGGTGATGAACCCTGATTACGTCGGATTCGACATTCCCGATGCCTTTGTAGTCGGCTATGGTCTGGACCACGACGGTGCCTGGCGGAATTTGCCGGAGATCTGCATCCTCGACCCGGCCGATGCGGAAGGGTCGGCCGGCAGGCCATCTGCCGCCCAGACCACCGACTGAAGCAAGTCGCTCCCCAGCTCCCCGGCCAATGCCAAACCCCACCAAAGATCTGCTGCTGGTTTCAGCCGATGCTCCTGCGGTCGGCAGTGGCAGGCAGTTGGAACTGGCGGCGGTCGCTCTACGAGAAGTCGGCTGGCGGGTTCGGCTGGCGTTGCTCACCACCGGTGGCAGCCTAGCTGGCCGCCTGAAGGCGACCGGAGTGACTGTCGAAAGGCTCGGGCGACGACCGATCATCGACGCAGCCGTGGTCCCCCGACTGGTCGGGCTCTGCCGTCGGCGAGCACCTGCGTTGGTGCTGGCCTGGGGTCGGCCGGCCGCTGTGCCGGTCGCTGCTGCCCGACTGGTCAGCCGTCGGCTCGGCCTAGGCAGCTGGCAGCATTGTCAGTGGCTGGCCCAGCCACCCCGGCCGGGGCCTGAGGCATTCGCTGTTCGGGCGGCAGACCGGGTGCTGGTCACGGCTGAATGGTTGGCAAATGACCATGGGCTGGCAGCGGTTGCCGGACGCCTGGCCGTGGTGCCACCCGCGGCGGTGGCTCTTACCAGCCACGGCGATCGGGAGCGGCTCGCAGTGTCGCTCGGGCTCGATGCGGCGCGGCAGTGGACGCTTACTGTCGCGCGGCTGGTGGCTGCCTCACGGCTGGATCGGCTGCTCTGGGCGATCGACCAGATGGGTGTCGTCCGTGACGATCTTGCCCACATCATTGTTGGTGCCGGCCCGCTGGGGCGACGGCTGGCGCGGCGGGCTTCGGTCCAATTAATCGCTGGCCGGGTTCATTTCTTTGATCAGCTCGACTGCCTCCCCGAACTGTTGCCTCAGGTCGATCTAATTATGCAGCCGGGGCGGGTGCCCCTTGGTGGCTGTTTGCTTGAGGGTCTATCCCAGGGGATTCCGCTGGTCGCTGTCGACACCCCGGAGAGCCGTTCGGTCATTGGCAACAACGAGGCTGGCCGACTGGTCCCAGCAGTGCCCGAAAGCGAGTTGGGGCGCTGGGCAATCCAATTACTTGAGGACCGCGACCTCGCCGCCGCCTGCACCGCCGCTGGTAGCCGTCGGGCAGCCGAGCTGTTTGACCCGCAGGCATTCGCCGCCGCTCTGGTTGCTGCCGTTGGTGGATGACGGTCGCGACTCATGAATTGGCGGTCTCTCACTGGCTGCGCGAGCAGGCTGGTCAGGCATCATGAGCTCTTCGGAGGGATTTACGTGAGTTGTTTCCGAAGCGTCGGGCGTTGCCCCTCAACCATTCAATTCCGAAGAGAACTCATCATGAGCTGCAATCGCCCTGAGCTGTCGACCGGCGGGGGTGGCCCGGGGATGGCCGTTCTCGGCGACGAACTGCCCTCCCTTATAGACCGCAGCTGGCATCGCAAACATCGCCGCCAGATCGTGACTGGGCCGGTAGAGGGTGATGTCGGCATCGGCGCCAACGCCGAGTTGTCCCTTCTGGGGTAGGCCGGCAATCCGCGCGGGAGCAGCCCGGGTGATGATGCAGAGTTCCTGGAGGGAATATTCGCGGTCGAGGTGGGCTAGCGGCGATCGCTTCCGAACCGCGGGATGAATCCGCTCAAACGCAGCCCGTCGGAAGGCGGCGTCCCCCAGCAATTGCATCAGCACCGGATAGGCGGTGAAGTGAGCGCCGTTGGGATGGTCGGTTGAGAGAACCAGCCGCCAGGGGTCGGTGACCGAGAGGAACCACTCAAGGCCGATCGCCCACTGCCAGGCGTGGATCAGGCTCTTTTCTTTGTATGCGATTGGTAGCACACCGCAGCCCCCCTCCAGCCAGAGGTCGTGTGAGTGCCAGGGCACGCCGGTGGTGTGAGCGAGGTGTTCGGCGGCGGCGGAGTCGCCGGTCATGGCGACGGTGTCGCCAAAGAGCACTTGGCCGACGTCGAGCGTCAGGCCTTCATGGTCGTTAAACCAGCCAGCCAGTTCGGCCACGCCCGAGCCGAAGCTGTCGGCATCAAGGTCACCACCGGTGTAGCTGTGAAATTGCACGTGGGCCAGATGGGCCGGAATGCCGTCGAGGGTTCGCATCGTCTCGGCCAGAGTTCGCCAGTTGCCTGGTAGGCCGAGGTTTGCAGTGTGAATGTGCAGTGGATGCGGCAGGCCGACGGCGGATACGCTCCGGGCCAGCCGCTCAAGCAGGCTGCGGCCGGTCAGGCCATAACCGGGCAGCGGTGTGTCGAGATCGTGGTGATCGCCCCGGCTGCGTTTCCAGAACGCAGGCCCGCCAGGGTTGGCCACTTTCACGCCCCAGCCACCGCCTTGTCCTACGGCATCCCACACCAGCCGTGAGATCGTGTCGGGATCGCCCCTGTCGAGGGCAGCCAGCAATTCGGTATCGTCGGCAGCCAGCAGGTAGAAGCCCTTGTCGAGGATCGGCATCTCGGCCAGTTCAAGTGTGGCGATGCCAGCCGCTCCGGTGGCGATAGCGGCGTCAAAGACGGTGGTGTAGCCGAGGGCGGCATAGAGCGAGCCGGTGCGATGAATCGTTGGCACGGCGGCTGGTTCCCCAATGCTGCGGCGGCCGCTGGACAGCTGTGGGGCGATCCGCCGGCCGGCGTTGACCTTGGGTCCGGCGACATGGCTGTGCAGGTCAACTCCGCCGGGCATCACAACCAGCCCTGCCGCATCGATCTGCCGAAAGCGGCTGGTATCGGCTGGCGGCGAGACGATCCGGCCTGCCTCGATCCAGAGGTCGGCAACGATTCCATCCCGGCCAGTAGCAGGATCGTAGATCGTCCCGCCGACGAGCGCGAAGGGCTCATGGGTGGCGGCGATGTCATCCGCACTGAAACGCTGACGGGTATTTGCCATTACAAAGCTGTTGGACACGCTCGTCGGTTTTCTTTCTTCCAGAGCGGTGTGCGGAGGGGTTTTCGTGGTTGGTTGGTGACGCGTCGGGGCGTTACCCATGCCATCTCACCGGACGTTCGCTTTAGACAGCCTATCCTTCACTCACTCCACGGGAACTTCGTATCGCCATCCCGGGCTACGCTCAGTTTCCCACGCCGCTCGATTGGCATGACCAACGCCCTCAGCCTATTCGATTTCATGAAGATTCCCCCGAGAACGCGGCGGGCTGAAGCGTCGACGCTGTTGGCCGGATGGCATCTATCGCCTGTTTGAGTTTGATCAGCAGCTGATCGACCGTCGGCTTTTTAGGGGCCATCAGTGGTTGCAGCTGCATAAGTCGGCCATCCTCCCGCAACATGGTGCCGGTGGTGGCCCGGGCCAGACTGGCGGTGCCCAGCATGACCGTAGTGACCGCGGCTGGCTCGGGGGTGATATCGGTGATGCGGATCACGCTGGGAGCTACGGCAGCAGCAGTAAGGGCCGCTTCAATCGGTGGGGCCAGCCGGCCAACCGCCAGCACGCAGTCGACCTCACCACGGCTGATCAGCCGCACAGCATCAGCCTCGGCCGGTTGAAACTCGCTGCCGTCGCGATCGGCGGCAGCGATTGCTCCGGGGGCTCCGTACCGCCAACTGCAACTGGCGGCGAACCCGGCAGCGTTGCCGCCGCCGCCAGCGGTTCCGGCCCCGAGGGGAATCTGAAAGGCCGGCTTGCGGTGAGCGAGAGCCCGCACGAGTTGGCCGAGGCTCCAAGCAGTCAGGCCGGAGGGGTCATCCCTGGTGCTCGTGACGATGCCGATGCAGCTCGCTGCATCGACCGCTGCGTTGAGTTTGCTGATAGTTGCGGCCAGCGGGTCGTCGGTAGGGGTAATGCCGTGCCCCTCAAGCGACGCCTGGAGCAGCCGGGCCGCGGGGACGATTTGATCGGCCGCCAGCGAGAGGTGCGAATGGTGGGCGGTTGGGGGCACCACTTGCTGTGGACCGACACTCATGGTCTGCCTGCCGCCGGTCGGTCGGGCTGGCTGCACAAACCGTTCGAGAAACCGGGGATGGCTGGCAGCCGGGTTGCAGCCCCAGAAAATGACAAGGTCAGCCCGGTCACGGAGTTCCTCGAAGGCAGCCGTGACCTCGCCGACCCGGGTGATTGTTGGCCCGGTGAGCAGGGCTGTGTCGGCCGTCCCCGCATCAACTGCAGCGGTGAGTCGCTCGGCGATTTGGCAGGCCAGACGCACCGGCTCCAGCGGCACCGAGGTCAGGCCGGTGAGAAGCACCCGGCGGGCGTTGGTCAGTCGGTGGGCGGCGGCGTTGACGGCGGCGTCGATCGTCGCGGGCTGGCCGTCGACGGTGGTCGCTGCTGGTTGGGCCGGGATCCCAAACCAGGCATCGGCTGCCGCACAGCCGGTATCAGACGTGCCAGCGAGGTCATCGCAGAGCAAGCCGCAGCCGCCGCAGACGAGGTGTGCAGCCGAGGCAGTGGCTGCCGATTCGTTTGTTCCTGCTGCCTTCCCTGGATTCACGATTTCGGCAGTACCCAGATGTTGCGGTAACGCACCGGGTTGCCGTGGTTCTGCAGAAACAGCGGCCCGTTCAACTGTTCAGTCTTCTGCGGGCCGCCGGGGGTGACACCCGGCACCTCAATGTTGTTATGAATGACAACACCGTTGTGCCGGACAGTCAGCCGGGCATTGGCAACCTTCTTTCCATCCTCAAACTGGGGCGGCGTCACATCAACGTCGTAGGTCTGCCACGACAACGGTGGCAGGCACATATTGACTGACGGCGGAGCCGCCTTGTAGATGCCGCCACACTCGTTGTCCTTGCCTTCAAGACCGAAGCTGTCGAGCATCTGCACCTCGTAGCTGCCCTGGAAGTAGGCTCCACTGTTGCCCCGGCCCTGGCCGCGGTCGAAGGGCTGATAGGGCAGGCAAAACTCGATGTGCCAGTGGGCGGGTCCGAAGGTGTCTTTGGTGGTGACGCCTTCCATCAGCAGGCCGTCATCGGTCATCCGGCCATTGACCAGACTGTCGGTGTTGCTGCCATCAAAGATTACCACGGCTCCTTTTGGTGGCTCGGCACCAAGCGTGGGGCTTTTTCTGACAGTCTTTGGCAGGCTGGCCAGTTCGCTGCCGGCTTCATCGATGACCACGATGGCCTCGTTTCGGATCAACCCACGGCGGGTGGTGCCGCCCCAGTCGACGCCCTCGAGTTTCACAATGGCTTCAGCACCACTGCCCTCGAGCTGGCCGGTGCCGATGATCTTGTTGGGCGGCTGCCAGCCAGCCCCCGGCAAGCCACCGGGATAAGCGACCACATCAAAGGCCCCGTTGCCGCGGGCGATCACCTGCACACCCAGCGGCATCGGCTGGCCCTCGTGCAGCACCGTCCCCAGGTATTCTCCCTGCAGGGCAAAGTCGGGATCGGCGTCGGCGGCTGAAGTATAGGCCGGCCCCTTAGGCTTGGCGGCCTGGACGGCTGGGCTGAGCACGCTGGTGGTCAGAGCCAGGACGAAAACAGCAAGGGTTCGGGAGGCGAGGATCGGCATGGCTTGCTCCTGTGGGTTTCGGCAGAGTATGCCCCGCCGGTTTCCTGTCAGCAATGCTGTGGACCGGGCGGCAGCTAGCTCAGGCCGGTCAGCGGGCCGTCGCCGCAGAAGTCGGGGTTGCCGAAGCGTCCCAGTTGCGTGTGGCCCATGGCGTGAGCAAGCGTCAGCAGCAGGCGGTTGTGGGGCAGCCCGCCGGCATCAATCATGCGGCCTCCCCGAAACCCGAGGCCCCCACCGACAAAACACCAGGGGATATCGTTGTGGGAGTGGGAATTACCTTCGCCAAGTTCATTGGTCCAGAGGATGGTTGTGTGGTCAAGCATTGAGCCGTCACCACCCGGTTCGGGCGTGTCGGCCAGCTTGCGGGCCAGGTGGGCAATTTCACCAGCGTACCAGGCGTTGATCTTGGTCAGCTTCTCCTGGGCGTCGGCGTCTGAGTTGGGCTTGTGCGACAGGTCGTGCTGTTTGTCTTGAAAGCCAAGCCACTTCATGCTCGGCTGACCAACCGAGTTCGTGAACTGCAGCGTTGCCACCCGGGTGAAGTCAGCCTGCAGCGATGCGACCAGCAGATCGATCTGCATTCGGCTGATGGTCGGCATCTGGTCGTTCTGTTCAACCACGCCCTCTTCAAGCACGGGCACTGGATGGCTTGCGACTTCATGATGGCTGGCCAGTTCCCGTTCAAACTTCCGCACCAGTTCGGTGTGCTCCTCCAGCAGCCGTCGATCCTCCGCCGGCAGCTTGGCCGCCAGGGTTGCCAAGTCGGCGCGGACATCATCGAGCACGCTCTGCAGACTCTCGCGATCTTTGGTCTGGCCGTAGAGCCGGTCGAACATCTGATAGGGGTCGTCGATCGGCGTGACCGGACGGTTGGGGCCGGCATAGACCATGCGGGTCCAGGTGTCGGCTCGATTGGGAACGAGCACCCCAAACTCGAGTGAGCTGAATCGGGTGGCGGTGGCAGGGTCCGCCTGCAGGAACTCGCCGATCTCCTGGTCGATCGACCGGCCACTGGCCCAGCCCGCCGGCGTTTCTCCGCCCCCTTGAATATTGCCTGGGAACAGCTCAATGCCTGTCAGCAGACAGCCGATACCGCGCATGTGGCTCGCGGAAGGGCTCCAGCGGCTCAAGAATAGGTGGCAGTGGTGCCGGCTGCACGACCGGTGGAGGAGTGGTGAAATCGCCGGCCTGCTCGGGCCAAAAGTTTTTCTTCACGACGCCGTCCGGGCTGAAGACGATCACCAGCCGCTGCCGTGCTCGGCTGGCTGCTGCAGGGGAGGCAAGGCTCGGCAGATTGCCCAAAAAGGGTAGGGTTAGCGGGGCGATGCCAAGCTGTTTGAGGATGTCGCGTCGAGTGAGCATGAAGCCGTTGAGCCCTCTGGTTGTCTCATAAGTGCACATCTAGTTTATGTCGGCTGGTTCGAAAGGATGACGACGAAAGACCGGTCGGCGCGAACCAAACGGCATAAGCCGATCATTTGACATAATGCTGTATTTGCAATACATATTTATGCATGAGGACGACGCTTGACCTGGATGACGCCTTGTTGACCGCCGCCCGCCGGCAGGCAGCGGCGAATGGTATGACGTTGACGGCGTTCGTTGAGCACGCCTTGGCCGCGTCATTGACTCGACCCGCAGTCACAGAAAATCAGTACCAGTTCCGCTGGAAAACGCATCGGGGGCGGACGCTGCCGGGTGTCAACGTGGCGGATCGAGATCGGCTTTATGATCGGATGGATGGGCGGTCGTGATTGCTGTCGACACAAACATCCTGGTGTATGCCGATCGCGAAGAATCGACTTTTCATGCCAGTGCGGTCGCGGCCCTGCGACTGTTAGCGGAAGGGGACGAGGCGTGGGCGGTTCCCATTTTCTGTGTCGGTGAGTTTTTCCGTGTCGTGTCGCACAGCCGGCTCTTCGATCCACCGACGCCCGTCATGGACGCCGTCGATTCAATCGACTCGCTGCTTGCAAGCCCGTCAGTGCGGCTGCTGGGACCAGGCGACCGCTATTTGCGGCTCCTGCGTCGGCTGATTGAGCAGTCGCAGGTGAATGGCAATCTTGTCTTTGACGCTCAGATTGCCGCAGTCTGCCTTGAGCATGGGGCGACGACGCTGCTTACGGAGGATCGCGACTTCGCCCGGTTCCGGGAACTGAGGACGCTCGTGTTGTCAGAGTTTCTCGCCCTGAAGGCGTAACCGCTGTTCACGGCGGCTGGCAGACGTCGACCCGCACGTCGCTGATGGTGGCGACCGTGTTCTCAAAGACCGAGACGGCCAGATGGCTGATGCCGTCGGCCGGTGGGACCAGTTCACCGGTGCCGATCAGCAGGTCGTCCACCAGAAAAAAGACCTGCCAGGTGCTGCCGGTGGTGTCGAGCA
>RFVE01000003.1 GCA_009922585.1 Planctomycetia bacterium | reverse complement strand
TACCGCCAACCACCGCCAACGTGCTGCGCATTGAGCAGGTAACTCACGGCTAACTGAGTAGGCAGCTGCAGCCGTTTATCTGCTGAAATCCCATACGCTTCGCAGAGCACAATCGTGGCGAGTGAATGGGCATACATTTGACCGGGAAACTCCCCGTTCGTTGGATTAAGCTGCTGGCCGAGAAACAAAAGTCCCCGCTCAACCACTGACTGGTATTGCCCAAGTTCGTCCTCTTGCCCTTCGGGAACTCGCACATGCGTGATTCCCTCACTGAGAAAGGGGAGGAGAGCAAGTGCTGTTGCCCCCACCGGGTTTGGTGCCGGGCCTCCCTGGGCTTGTCCACCCGCACCGTCTCCCCCATCGCCGACCGAACCATCGAGCGCCCAGGAACCATCGGGCCGCTGGCAACTCGCCAGCCACTCCAGGCCCTTCATCACCGCATCATGGGACTCCGGCGTTCCCCCAAAAAAATTCATCAGGGCCTGCTTGCTCGCCAGCGTCAGCCGGCCGCCGATCGAGCCACGGCGGCGGAGCGGAGCAGACTTTGCCGGATCATTGTTAAAAATTTTCTTGATCGCGTCGCTATCAATGATTCCCTCTGGCAGTTCCTCCTGATCCTCCGCAAGCACCCGCATAACCAGGGCGTTGGTGGTCTCCATTCCCTCACCCTTAGCGATCACCTGACAGGATCGCACACCAGGCCGGGCATCCGCCGCAACCGTGAATTCAAGGGCGACCTCCTTCTGCCCCGCAGCAACTTTTGCCGCAGCAACCGCAACACCATCCGGCAGATTCTCGACGGCAACTTCCAGCGGCCCGCCATACTTGGCTCGCTGAACCGGCAGGCTGACGGTTTCAGTCGCCCCGGGATTCATGCCGACAACACGGAAGGAATCGACCCGAAAGGGAAAGCGGACAACCTCAACAGGCACCGAGACAGAGAGCTTACGTCCATACGCCGACGTCGTGAGCGAGATGGTCGTCGTGCAGTCGGGAACCTCTTCAGCGGCATTGACCGTCAACTTCACCTGCTTCTCTTCAGCCACCGCCTTGACTTTGATGTCCTTCCGGCCCCCGCCCACCGTCAATGACAAGTCGTCGCCAAAGCCATTTTTCTGGAGAGGAATGTTCACCTCTGCCCTTCCTCCTGGCTGGAGCACGACAACTGGGGCCTTTCCGAACGCCGGCCGCGGCACCTTCTTCACGTGAATCTTCAGCGGCTGGACTGCCTCAAGCCCACCAACGGAAACCGTTACCTTCGCCTCTGCAACCAGTTCTTCGTCACCGAGCTCAGCTGTCGCCTGAAGGACGATCTCACCACTTGTGGCGTCAGCGGGGATCGCTGCCGCATTGGCGGTGACACCTTTCGGCAGGCCCGCGACATTCACCTCGATCACACCCTGATTCCCATGACGCTCGACGGAAAGTTTCGCCTTTCCCTTTCCAGCGGGCAGCAGATCAACCGAGGACAATGCTCCAAGTTCGATCGGTTCTGGCTGTGGCGGTTCTGGCGGTGCCTCGACGGGCGGGGGCGGGGGCGGTTCGCTCCCGCAGCCGGGAAGGACAGCAAGGAGGCAGAGTGTCGTAGCCCCAAAGACAACTGGCCGCCAGCCGACCAGTGGCTCGACCGCGCGGACTGCCGGCTGACTCGGTGACCGTGGAGTGTTTTGAAACATATGCCAACTCTCCCCGCTGGTAAGTGTTTACGGTGTAGCCATGAACCCCTCACGGCTCTGGCAAAAATACAGCACAAATCCACCGAAACCCCTGTGAAAAGCCTTTCGGGCCAATTGTTGAAACCCGTCACAGCGGCTGCCCACCGCAACGTGCTACAGAGGCAGACCATTGACCAGGGGTAAACATCGCTCCGCCAAGTGGAGGATTCTACACCAACGGGCGGTTTTGTCACACCTCAGCGTGATATGAACTGGGCGTGCACTGAGGCGATCGAGTGAACAGCGTGCAAGGCTGTCGCACTCAGCCGTTGTAGCGGTCACGTGTCAGATCGGGCTTGGTGCCCTCCGGCGTGCTGTCGCTGTCGATGTCGAACCAATCGGCTTCAAATGCAATCCGCGGCTGCTCATTGGGATTATTCAGAGCCTGGTTGCTGACGAGTGCGATCACGGCATCAGCAAGCGCCACTTCGGGCTTGCAGCGGGGCTGATTGGCAGGATCAGGGTTGCGGATGCACCAGGCCCAGTGTTCCATCTCCTCGGTGTAGCCCCGGGAGGGTGGAGCGGCATCACCCGGCGTAGCAGAAACGGCTGCCACCGCCCCCGCGCCGCCGCTTTCGGTAGTGTCGAGAACGGGAGCACCGCTCTTCGCCTTCCCGACAGTCACCCGCGTATCCCGAGAGGATCCCTTGTAGAGCATCACGTTCTGTTCCTGCTCGAGAATGAGCGTCCCCTCGGTGCCCATCACCACCTCACCGTAGCCTCCGAAACCGTTGCCGTTGATCGATGAGTAGGTGACGACAATCTTCTTGTTGGGGTCTTCCTCATAGCCAGGAGCGGGATACTCGTACATGCAGTAGACATGGTCATCGACCTCACGGTCAGCGGGAAAAATGCTGCGGTTGCCGACAGCCGTTACCGTCAGCGGCTTGACCTTCTTCCCCTTGCCATGCATTGCCGAGATGAAGATACCGGCTGCATCGAGTTGGTGACTGCCCAACTCAGCCATCAGGCCGCCGCCCGTACGGTTCCAGAGCCGCCAGCGGATCAACTCCTCAAGCGGTGAACGCGCGGCCCCATCGGGAAGCGTTTTCGCGGTGTATCCATAGGCGGCAGCGTCAACGCCACTGTCCTCCAGCTGCGCCTCAAGCTGGGCCACCCGCTTCGTCCAGATATCGATCTCCGCCGGCTTCGACTGCTCCAGCCGCCCCTTCCAGCTGGCCAGCTTTTTGACCAGCGACTCATCCCCAGGCAGCGGCGGCTTCCAACTGTCCTTACCCGGCAGGTTACCGCGATGCCACTGGGCACGGATCGAATGAACGTCACCGATCAGCCTGGCTTCACCGATCGTATGAACCGCGTTGTCGTAGAGCACGCTGTAATGCCGCTGATGACCCGTCGCCAGCAGCTTGCCGGTCGCCTTGGCCGTACGGCCCATTTCCTTGCACTCATGAATCGAGTGACCCATCAGCTTCTCGGTCAGCACATGTTTGCCCGCCCGCATCGCCTTGATGGCCGCTTCGGCGTGCAGGTGCAAGGGAAGGGCAATGACAACCGCTTCGATGTCGTCGTCAGCAAGCAGATCTTCGTAGGCCCCATAAACCTTCACCTGTTTGCGGGCCGCATCCTCAGTTTTCCAGCCGTACTTTGCCATCAGGCCGGGCCGAACCCGCTGAGCATTGGGACTGGAGATGTCGCCATGGAATGCGCGAAAGACGTTGTAGGGGCGGATGTCGGCAATCGCCACGACGTTGAGGTATTCGGGGTTATGAGCACCGATCAGCACGCTGCCTTCATCGCCAGTGCCGATGAAGCCGACCCGCAAGGGATCGCCGACGCTCGCACCGTAACCAAAGTAAATTGAGCCCAGTCCAGCCCCGGTAGCCAGACCGGCAGCCACCGTCCCCGAGAGGAAGTCGCGGCGGGTGATCGCCACTGCATCATTGAAGTTTTCCTTGCCGATCGTCTGCTGTTCGGGGGTGAGGTTCATCGTGAGTGTTCTCCGGTTCGCATCAGGAAATCGATTGTTTTTTGGGCGTGTGGTGAGCAGTAGGGCTGCTCAGGAAGCATCACGGCGGCAGCTGCCGAGCGGGCAAAGGCCCCTGATGAGCGGCATGAGAAAATAGTCGAGCCCGGTCCAGCCGCCTGTTGGGACCGAGGCCAACACCAGAAGCCCGGCAATCTCGACCCACTGCTCATAGGTGGCCTTGGCCGCCGGAAGCCAGAACGGCTGTGAGGCCACAACAGAGAGCAGAAAACAGATGCCCCCCACCGCATGAAACTTGGTCAGCAGCCCAAGCACGAGTGCTGCTCCGATTGTCACGAGTGCCCAACTGACGAAGCGGTCAGCCTTCCAGAGACGGGTTGGCTCGACTGCGGTCGCCGCCAGCCGCCGCTGGGCTGCCGAGAGCGGACGGTCCCAGGCCGTGACAACCTCAACTCCGATCGCTGCAGCCTGACTCATCCAGCCGGCTGCCTGCGACTCAAGTTCACGCCGTTTGTCGGCAATTCGTTTCCGAACGTAGGGCAGATCCCGGGCCATCGCCGAGGCCGACATCTCGCTCAGCCGTTGCCGTTGCCGCCGATACTCAAGCAAATCGTCCCGATCATCAGCCAGCATGTCAGAGAGCTTCTTGTCGGCTTCTGCAATCGCCGCCTCAGCTGTAGCGGTCACCTCAGCGTCAGCAGACCAGCCAGTGGCCGCCAACACATCGAGCCGACGCTGCCAAAGCCGACGCCATTCAGCCACAACCGATGCCCGCCAGGCATCCGCCGAACCGTCAATGTCGTCGGCAGCGGAGCCTGAGACGTTGGCCAGCGTCTCTGACCAGTCACCAACCTCAGGCAGGTCTGCCCGGAGAAATTCCGCCAGCGGACCGACCGCCGCCTTGCGGAAGCCGGCACTCGACCAGGCCGAATCTCGGAGGTGACTCGAACCCTCGAGAAAAAAATGAAGGCCGATCACAATTCTGAGAAACGTCAGTGCCACCGTGGCAAGCACAGTGGTTCGGGTCCAATTCATACCAACTCCGCTTCGTCGCCTCGAAATCTCTCTCGAATCTATGTCGCATAAAGACCGGCGCGTACCGCAAGCCACGAACAAAAGTGACCTCCGCGAACGTTTCGTGTCGCCCGTACGATAGATTTTTGCCAGAAATTGCCGCTGAAATCCAGTGTCTGGGTGCCAGCTCCTATTTCATTCTCAACACAATCGGCATAATCGAACATTTGGCTTCAGCTCTGACCGGAAGCATCTCGCCTGGCTTCCATGCTGCGACCGAATACAGGCAACACCTGCTCGCTCTCCACCACCCACCTGTGCCCAGCCCCCGCATCGTCCTCTGCTATCCCGTCGAAAAGCGGCATATTCGCCAGATTCAGCGTTCCTGGCCAGCAGCCACCGTCGTGGATGCTGGCCAGGAACGTATCGCCGAGGAACTGCCGACGGCCGACATTTTCTGTGGGCACGCCAAGGTTCCAGTGCCTTGGGATGAGACAATCGCCGCGGGGAGACTGCGGTGGATTCAGTCTTCAGCCGCCGGCCTTGATCATTGCCTCGTGCCCAGCGTGGTCGCCTCAGGCGTCACGGTGACCAGCGCCTCAGGCGTGCTGGCCGACCAGGTCGCCGAGCAGGCCATGGCCCTAGCTACCGCCTGTACCCGCAGGATTCCGCTGTTTCTTCAGCAACAGCAGCAGCGGGAGTTCATCCGCAGACCCACTCGCGACCTCACCGGCAGCACCGTGCTGATCGTCGGCTTTGGCGGCAACGGCCGGCGGCTGGCCGAAGTCCTCGCGCCCTGGAAAACCCGGCTGCTGGCCACCGATTATTTCCCCGACCAGCCGGCCACCGGCCTCGACCAACTGGCTGGCCCCGACGCCTTCCGACGGCTCTTGCCAGAGGCCGACATCGTGATGCTGGCCGCACCGCTCACCGCGGAGACCCGCGGCATGATTGATGCAGAGGCAGTGTCCCAGATGAAACGGGGCAGCATTCTGATCAATGTCGCCCGCGGCGGGCTGGTCGTCGAGTCAGCGGTGGTCGCGGGCCTGGAATCGGGCCAGCTCGATTCGGCCGGATTTGACGTGACTCCGGAGGAGCCGCCGTCAGCCGCCAGCCCGTTATGGAACGCCCCCGGCCTGGTCATTACCCCTCATGTGGGAGGCCAGTCGGTCCACCGGATTGACCGGATGACCGACCTTTTTTCCGCAAACCTCGTACGATATTCCCAGGGACTGCCGCTGATCAATGCGGTCGACAAGCAGTTGGGCTTCCCGTCACCCGACGGCCCGCCCCTGCCGTTTTGAGCAGACAGCTCAGAGCCCTCACCACTTTCAGGAGCATGGTGGCAGCAATGGATGCGATGGACGGTAGCGATATGACCATGTCGACAACGGCCTTCCAGGAAGGACATCCGACCATTCCGGCGGGTGGGATGGTCGGTGGCCGCTGCCCAGATGAATTGCTCTCACGCTATGGTGAGATTCTCGACTGTGGCAGGCTCAGCTGGACGGAGTACCACAAACTCGGTCGGCGGCTTGGCTCGGGCGGTCAGGGCGTTGTCTTCCTGACTACGCGGAGGGGCACCGATGGCTTTACTCTGCCGGTGGCCTTGAAGGTTTTTTCTCCAGAGCGGTATGAATCAGAGGCAGCTTATGACGAGGCCATGGAGCGGATCGCCCACGTCTCTGCCCAAGTTGCACAGATCCAGCAGGACAATCTGCTCGACGTTCAGAACTTCGTCGAGCAGCGTCGAATCCGCATCATGGAAATGGAGTGGATCGATGGCTATGACCTGTCGCGGCTTCTTACTCCAGAACTACTCGCCCAGACCAGATCCTGCGTCACAGAGGAACGCTGGGACTATCTCAACCGGGTGATCGTCACGCCGGGGCCACGGCAGTCACGGCTGAAGCCAGGCGTTGCCATCGCCATCGTGAGGGAATGTCTCGCGGCACTGGCTGCACTGCACCGCGATGGAATTCTTCACGGCGATGTGAAAAGTTCGAACATCATGGTGAAGCGAACCGGCAACGCCAAAATCATCGACATTGGCTCGGCAGTCAAACAGGCCACCATGCCGGCCAATCGGACCTGCACGCCAGCCTACGCAGCGCCCGAAGTGCTCGAGGGCCGCGACCACTCGCCCCGGTCTGACCTGGCAAGTCTCGGCTACGTGTTGATCGAAATGCTCAGCGGCCAACCGCCGTTCGCCGGCCTCAATTCCTTCCGTGACCTGCTGGAGGCCAAACGCTCGCTGGCACACCGCCTGCCACAGATCCTGCCCAACGAAGTCAGCTGCAACGAACTCCTGATGAACTTTTGCAGCGGTCTGGTGGCCGCCGATCCCAACAAACGATTCCCGAGTGCTGAGGATGCCGACCTCATGAAGGAGGGGGCGGCCAGCTTTCACCGCCAGCTGATCGTGGGAGGGCTGGCGAGCGAATACGAAAATGAAATTCGCGCCTGGCTGAAAGAACTCGACGGCATTGCCTGACAGGATCGTCACGCAACCACTGCCAACCGTCAGCCCGGACGCTCAAGCCGATGATAGACCCGGCTGATCAGTCCCGTTGCTGTTGCCGGAGCCAGCCGTTTCAGCCGCCAGAGCCAGCGGGCCTGCCGACCGAGAACCGCATACCGACGACCGGCAAAGGTAGCGGCCAGCACTCGCTCGGCGACTTTCGCCGAAGTCCAGCCAGTCAGGTCCATTCGCCGCCTGGCCTCACGCTGTTCCCTGCCGTTACTAAAGTGCCACGAGTCGAGCAGTCCCGACCGGAAGAAGCCCGGACAGGCCACCGTGACGGTCGGCTGGCCGCGACACTCACCTGCGATCGCCTCAGAAAGGGCGATCACCCCAGCCTTGCTGGCCGAATAGGCTGCCATGGAAGGCGGGGCGAGGATCCCGGCAATCGAGGCGACGTTGAGCAACCTACTGGGAGCCCGATGTCGCCGCAGCTGGGGCAGCAACGTCTCGCAGCCAATCGCCGTCCCGAGCAGATTGACGTCGATGATTCGCCGCCACTGTTCCAGCGGCAGTTGCCCAACCTCACCGGTTGCCCCGACACCAGCTGCATTGACCAGCAGGTCGATTCCCGGCCAGCGATCCTCCAACTGGTCTGCCAACTCCTGCCAGCCGGCAGGCTCACGAACGTCAAACGGATAGGGCAGCCAGCCTCCCCCAAGCGACTCAACTTCTGCGCCAAGCGCCCTCCAATCGGCTGATTTGGCAGCATCCAGATCGACCGCAGCAAGCTGCCAGCAACGGGCGGCCAGTTGCAGACAGACCGCGCGGCCGAACCCACTTGCCGCCCCGGTCACAACAGCGCGGCCAGCATACGGAAGTGGCATGAACAGTAATCCACAGGGACATCTGCGTCGAATGACAGCAGGAGAGAAAGCGAGGGTGACGGGACTCGAACCCGCGGCCTCCAGCGTGACAGGCTGGCGCTCTAACCAACTGAGCTACACCCCCTCGGTCTGCCCATCAGGCATCCGGGGCTTTTGCCGCACCGGCCGCTAGAGAATGCCACGGCTCGGATCGAAGCCCTTTTCGCGGGCTAGTTGCTGATCCTGCTCGGCCTGGCCGGAAAGCCCGATCGCCCCGCAGGCGAGACTGCGATGGTGGTACATCACCGCCAGTGCCTGATCGATTTCCCGCAGACGGACGGCCGCCGCTGTCGAAGGTGAACGACCAAAGCGACGGGCAAAAGTCTGTCGCTCCGCCCGCATTCCGGCGATGGCGTGGTTGAGCTGATCGATCGCCTCCTCGTGCCTGCCGACGAGATGGAGGAGGAAGCCGTGGGTGTCAACGAAGGCTGGTGGGGCATCGTCATCGCTGGCCACCACCAGCTCGATATCAGCCAGGGCGGCATCGAGATCCCGGGCAACAAGCCCCCGGATGTAGGCCCGGTGATTCACCGCCGCAGCAGCCCCATCCCCGGCCAGTTCGGCCGCCCGGTCGGCGGCTGCCACCGCGTCATCGGCCTCTCCCAGCACAACAAGAACAACCGCCTGAATCCGCAACGGCTGACTGGCCAGCGGAGCAAGCACTGCTGCCTGGCGAGCGTCTTCAAGGGCTCCCTGCGGATCACGACTCTCCAGCCGCACGAGTGCTCGCATGCAGAGCAGATCGGGATGGTCACCATGCCAGCTGATGGCCCGACTAAGATGATCGACAGCACCAGCGACATTGTCGGCCGCCTGACAGGCATAGGCTTGTTCGAGTGACCAGTTCACCACAGCGGCAGAAATGGTTGGCAGGAGCTGGGGACCGAGCAGACCGGGCACGACAACGCCCAGCAACACGGCCAGCACCACCAGCCGCTTCCGCCAGCCTGCCCGACCGGTACGCTTTCGAGACCGCACCGCTTCCGGATCGGAGACTGGCAACACCTCTGCCGTCGCCGTCGAATCAGGCAGATCGAATTCCGGCGGGATTGGAAAACCTTCCCGGTCGTAGCGCATGGTCAACCCTTCCGGTGGTGGTAGCAGCACCGCGCTGCCTATCCCTAGCCTCTATGGTAGCACGCATCACGGCTGCCAGGCTGGCGAGGCGACCGCCGGGGTTTGACCCTCCCGTCGGGCCAGCGTAGGCTCCACGCCGCGACGGCAGCGAATGTCCGACCATCGCAGTGTGATGCCGATCCGCGTGGAGGAAACGCGACCAATGCCGCTCTTCGAAATCGAGACAGAAGCCCACATCATTATTTCGTGGGCCGACGATGAAACGGCGGCGACGGCGGTCGTTTCTGATGCCTACCCACAGGAAAGAATCCTGCGGCTGACCCGCCGGCCGCGGGATACCTGGGTCATTTCGAAGTCCGCGCTAGGCCTGTTACCGAACGCATCAGAGCAGGAACCGCAACGCCCCTGCGACACGGCCCGTGAGTGTCTGGCCCGGGCTTCAGGCGACAAACTGCACGCCATTCGGCTCTACATGCACGAAACCGGCGACGATCTCGATCGGGCCCGCAAGGTGATCGAGTCGAACATGGTCATGGGCTGGTAACAGGTGGCCCTGAAATGCTCGGCACTGCTGGCATCGCCTGTGGCAGCCCCACAGAGGGCATTGCCTGCTGAGCATCAAAGGAGGCTGGTTTCACGCCGCCCGGTGTGATGGGCTGCGTTTCAAGCGGAGTGGCACCCGTGCCGCGCTCGGCATAAATCGGCTCGGCTGCCCGATAACTTGATGTCCCGAAAGGTCGGTACCCCGGGTCACGTCGCCGAGAGGACGGTGGCGGGGCCGGCAGCTGTGGCGACTCGGGAGACGCAATTGGAGTGTCGGAGGACTCTCCCGGAAACGGCGACGCCGCGGGGAAACCAGCCGGCTGCGAAGGATCGGAAACGGGCTCCCGAGATGCACTGGAGGACGCGGACAGCCCACTGCCAGCAAACGCAGAGCTGCCCGCCTCGCCATACCGACTCTGGGACACAGCAGCAGCAGCGGCGGTTTCGCCACGTTCGGGGAGCATCGGCGCCACCGGCGCAGCGACTGCCCGCGGGCTACTAAACCGACTGCCGCCGCTGTAGTTTCCAGCAGCTGGGGCCTCGGCAACCCGTTGATCAGCGACAGAAGAAAATCTGCTGCGAGCTGGTGGTGGAATCTGGGATGAATCAGCGAGCCCCTGCTGGGCTGTGGGCGACCCGAACCGACTCGAAGGCGGCAGAACCTGCTCAGACGCGGTCCGATCAGCCATGCCGTTGAGCGGTGGTGTCGTCGCCGCAGGGGCGGACGAGACGGTTGACGGGATTGTCTGATAGGGCCCAACCTGCGGGCCAACGCCAGCCTCCGGGGAGTTGGCGGCGATTGCGTTCGCACCGGCACCGCGGGGAGTCATGGCAGGCTGAGTTGGGGGAGCGGCAGGTGGCGGGGTCGTGCCGTAGGTGACTGGCGGCTGAGACGTCTCAGCCAATGCCCCAGCTGCTGCCGGCTGCTGCCCAGCGGCAGGAGTCTTGCCACCAGTAATTGCGTAACTTTCAGGGGTCGAAGTGGTCGGATAGGGTGTCGCGTTAGCCGAAGGCTTGGTCAGATCGCCCTCGAAGGGAGGCGCCTCAGCCAGGCTGGCAGCATCGGGCCCTCCCATGCCAAAGGACCACCAGGAGTTTCCCATTGAAGAACCGCTTTTACAGCCGGTTGCAAGGACGACTAGCACTGCTGGCAGGACCAGGCAGCGGGTGAGTTGGCCACCGGAACTGTTTCGGAGGCTTTGCGGGAGTTGCGTTTTGTTCGTCGTGATCCCAGCGGGCGTCTGCATCGATTCCTCTCCCAATCATGGCGGTCAGGCACGGCTGTGCGGGGAATACGGATTCTTTCGGCAGAATGTCAACGCCAGCCTTTGCCCAATTCACCTGATCGGCAAAAAAAAACCGGGCCACCGACAAGCGGCGGCCCGGCGAATGGCTCGATGGTCATCAGAGAGACCGAGTTTCCAACTATTTTTTGGCGGTAGCGAACCTCTGCCCGATGACATCCCAGTCGACGACGTTGTAGAAGGCGCCGACATAGTCGGCCCGGCGGTTCTGGTAAAGCAGGTAATAGGCGTGTTCCCAGACGTCAACGCCCAGAAGCGGCGTGTTGCCATGCATCAGCGGGCTGTCCTGGTTGGCGGTGCTCTCGATCAAAAGCTTGCCCTGCGGATCGAGCGAAAGCCAGGCCCAGCCACTGCCAAACCGGCCCATGGCAGCCTTCGTGAAGGCCTCCTGGAAACCGGCGTAGCTGCCGAAGACCGACCCAATCGCACTGGCGAGTTCTCCGGTTGGCTCACCCCCCTTGCCACCGCCGAGTGACTCCCAGAAGAGTGTGTGGTTGGCATGGCCGCCACCATTGTTGCGCACGGCGGTTCGAATTGCCTCAGGCACCTGTTCGAGATCACTAATCAGTTTGTCGACCGGCAAGTCGGCCAGCGGGCTTCCCTCGAGCGCCTTGTTGACATTGGCGACGTAGGCGGCGTGATGCTTGTCGTGATGGATCTCCATCGTCCGGGCATCGATGTGCGGCTCGAGGGCGTCAAAGGAGTAGGGCAGGGGGGCTAGGGTGTAGGCCATGAATCGACAGTCTCCGCATGTGGGGTGGGCGAGCAGCAAGCAGTATTCCGGCGCCGACCGCCGGCTCTGTGCCGGATCGTACCCCAGGCCCGAGTGGCGGGCAAACTGGCCGTCTCCACTCGTCCCTTTCACAGCCGGTCATGCCGGCTACGCCGGTCGCACGGGAGTGGCAGAGAAAACCGAACCCGGACCAGCCGGCTGCCGATGGCAGGATTGGGTATGGAAGAGCTGAAGGGATACAGCAGCAATGGCAGTGAATCGGATGTTCGGTCGCAGTCAACGACGGCGGCTGGCCGCCGCGCTGTCTGCAGAGGGCGATCCGCCTGACGCAGCCGTTGCCGGGCTCCGTGATCAGGTTGAATCACCCGCCATCCGAGGTGATCTGCTGCCCGCAGCCCAGCGACAACTGGCAGCCCTGGTACCGACCCGGATAGCGCCGCTGATTGGCTGCTTCGTTGCGACTTCCCTGCTGATCGGCCTGGCAGTCACTACCGACTTTGCCCGTGAAATCTTCGGCCGCGAATTGATTCCAGAGTCTGACCGCTTCACAGCCAGCCTCCTGCATATTCGCAATGGCCTCAGCTTGCAGGGGCAGGCAACGCTCGCTGGCTGGCTGACGCAAGTCTTCCTGTTGCTCGCCGCCGCCACCACCCTGGTGGTCCGCTCGATTCAGCGTCACCGCCGGGATGAATTTAGCGGTCGGTTTCGAGCCTGGGGCTGGCTGGCCTTCGTCTGGCTGGTGGCAGCGGCTGCCACGGCGACACCGCTTGGCCCCGCCGTCGCAGCAACATTTGTCACCCTCACTGAGACACCGTTTGGGCCGCACGGCCTCGGCTGGTGGCTTACCGTTGGAATCGTCGGCCTCGTGGTGACGGTGCCCTGGACGGTGCTGCGGATGCGGGAACGGTTACCGACCACTCTCACACTCGGCCTAGCCCTGCTGTTCTGGGCTGCTGCAGTCGGCTCCCTCTGGTTTTCTGCCGCCGATGTCAGGCTGCCACTACTGGCGTCGGCGGCCTGGCTGGCCGGCAGCGGGCTGATATTGCTGGCAATGATGCTGGCAGTCCGCAGCAGCCTGCGTGAGATTGACGGACTCTGCGTTCTGCCACAGACTCGCCAGCCGCGAAAACGCCGCGAGAAGCAGTCGCCTCGGCCCGCTGCAGCCCCAGCCAAGCGAACTGACGAGGCCGTCGATGAAGAGCCGGAAGAAACTCCGAACTTCACCCCGGCAGTGGAGTCCGAAGCTGTGACCGCAGACGACTCGCTCGAGAATCACGCCGATGACGAGTGCGACAAAAACGAACCACAGCGACGGCTGTCGAAGGCCGAACGACGGCGGCTCCGTAAGCTCGCCCGCAGCAGCCGGGCCGCCTAGCAAACGGTGGCTAAGGTTTACCGCCGTAGAACGCGGCGATCGGCGATCTTGAAAACACCGAGGGGCTGCCTCGCTGCGAGCCATCGCATTGAAGCGGTGGCGGAAGATGTGCGTTTCGACCCGCCGCGAGGCTGCCCGCTTTGACGGCGAGCGGCCTCTTGCCGATAGTGCTGCTGGAGGTATTCCCGTGACAATCAGAACCAGATTTGCTCCCAGCCCCACTGGCTACCTACACATCGGCGGCGTTCGCACCGCCCTGTTCAACTGGTTGTTCGCCCGCCGGCATGGCGGCCAGTTCATCCTGCGAATCGACGACACCGACGAGGTCCGCAATCTCGATGCCGCCCTCGACCCGATCCTGGCCGGCCTGACCTGGCTGGGCATCGACTGGGATGAAGGGCCACGGGTCGGGGGCGACTTTGGCCCTTACTTTCAGTCGCAGCGGGCCGACCACTATGCCGCCGCCGCCGCGCAGCTGCTGGCCTCAGGCCATGCCTACCGTGACTTTGCCACGCCGGAGGAACTCGACGCCGAACGCAAAGAAGCCCAGGCCGCCGGCCGCCCCTTCCTCTACAGCCGCCGCTTCGCCGCCTTTGACGAGGCGACCGCCGAGCAATTCGCCGGTGAAGGCAGGCGGGCGGTGGTCCGGCTGAAGATGCCCCGCGAGGGCAGCCTGGTGCTCGATGACGCCGTCCGGGGCCGGGTGGAGTTCGCTTGGGAGCGGGAGCAGGATCATGTCATCCAGCGGGCCGACGGCTCGTGCCTCTATCATTTGGCCACAGTGGTCGACGACCACGAGATGCAGATCAGCCATGTCATCCGGGCGGAAGAACACCTCTCCAACACGCCTCGGCAGGCCTTCATCGCCCAGAGCCTTGGCTATCGACTGCCGGTCTACGCCCACCTGCCACTGGTGGCGGAACCTGGCAGCCGCACCAAGCTGAGCAAGCGAAAATTGGCTCAGTATCTCAAGAACCGTGACTTCGCCCAAGTGGCCGAGCACGGCATGCGAATCGCCCAGCAGATCGGTCTTCAGCCCGAGGCCGACACCTTCAACCCGGTGATCGTCGACTTCTACCGGGACGTCGGCTACCTGCCCTGGGCCATCGACAACTACCTGACGCTGCTCGGCTGGTCACTCGACGATCACACCGAGTTCTTCTCACGGCAGCAGTTGATCGACAACTTCTCGCTTGAGCGGGTCAACTCCTCACCCGCCGGCTTCGATCCCAAGAAGCTCTGGGCCGTGCAAGACCATTACATGCAGCAGTTATCAACCGCCGAGAAACTCGAACTGATGCTGCCATTCCTGATCAAGGCGGGACTGATTCCCGACCCGGTGCCGGAGCCCGTTCGCCAGACGGTCGCCACGGTAATTGAGGTGTCGGGTGACCGGCTGAAGGTGGCCGGCGACATCCTCACCTACGCCGACTTTTTTCTGGTCGAGGAGCCAGCGCTTGATCCCGCCGCCGTCGCCAAACGACTGGCCAAGGCCGGCACACGACCGCTGCTTGAGGCCTTCATCGAACGGCTTCTCGCCGCCGAACCTTACAATGCTGAGACGCTCGAGACAGCCCTCAAGGAGGTGGTTGAGGTGGCCGGCAAGAAGGTGGGTGACCTGATCCACGCCGTTCGTGTGGCGGCGACCGGCAAGACGGTCGGCCCAGGGCTCTACGACTGCCTCACGATTCTTGGCCGCGAGCAATCGGTTACGCGACTAAGGCGGGCTCTCCCACTGTGCGGCTGAGCGTCTCTGCTGTGGCATCGTCCCGGTAGTCGGTAGACGCTGCTGCCCTCCAACGAGTAGAGTCAGCGTTTCGTCGGGGCTTGGAATCCGTTCAGGGAATCTGACGCCCCCAGAATCATCACTCGTGGAAGAAATTCGGAGAGAACGGATGCCGTTGCTAGTTGTCGGAAGTGTGGCCCTGGATTGCGTGGAAACCCCGACCGACAAGCGGGACGATGTCCTCGGTGGCTCTGCTGTCTTTTTCTCGTACGCCGCCAGTTTCTTCTCGCCGGTTCGGATGATCGGAGCCGTCGGCGAGGATTGGCCGGCCAGCCACACCACGCTCCTCGAGGGCAAGGGGATCGACACCTCTGGGCTTCAGACCATTCCCGGCGGCAAGACCTTCCGCTGGCGGGGGCGGTATCTGCCCAACATGAATGACCGCGAGACGATCGAAGTGCACCTGAATGTGCTCGACACGTTTCAGCCCAAACTCGGTGCGAGCCATCGTGACTGCCGGTTCCTATTTCTCGGCAACGCCTCACCGACTGTCCAACTCGACGTACTCAATCAAGCCGAAAAAGCCGAACTGACGGTGGCCGACACCATGGACCTTTGGATCAACATTCAACGGGACGAACTCGGCGAACTGCTCAAGCGGGTCGATGGTCTGGTGCTCAACGATGCCGAGGCCAAACTGCTCGCAGAGGACGAGAACCTGGTTCGGGCTGGCCATGCGGTTCGGGCGATGGGGCCAAAGTTCGTCGTCATCAAAAAGGGAGAACACGGAGCAATGTTCTTCAGCGAGCACGAGATGTACGTGATGCCGGCCTTCCCCACCTCCGAGGTGCTCGACCCGACAGGGGCCGGCGACAGCTTTGCCGGCGGCATGATGGGGCACCTGGCTGCTCTCGGACGCTTTGACCCCCAGGCCCTCAAGGAAGCACTCGCCTACGGCGTCGTCACCGCCAGTTTCACCGTGGAAGACTTCAGCCTCGACCGACTGGAAAAGCTCGACCGCCAGATGGTCGATCGCCGCCTCGCCGACTACCGCCAAATGCTGTCGTTTTAGGCACAATTTTCTGCTTGCAGGATAGCCCAAGAGCCGATACTATACAGAGGTTCACATTCCGCGTGACTGCGGGTTTGGGCTGACGTTCCACCGTCGTTCCGCTCCCCCACGTAGCCGGTTTGCCGGGATTTCATCACACTGTTGGGTGTGACCGGCGGCCGACCCGACGCGGAACCATCCTCCAAGGAGTCGGCCAATGATCACTGCTGCAAAACCAGCCTCAGCGAAGACCTCATCCCCTGCCAGCAAGGCCTCAACAACCACAACCGAAGGAACTCCCAGCCGTATGGCCAGAGCCAAACAGACCACCGCGAAGACGACCGCCAGCCGCGGCAACGCCAAGAAAGCCGCCGAGAAGACCGCCGCTTCGTTCATTGAAGACAATCCTGTGCTCAAGAATGCCGTCGCCCAGATTGAGAAGGAGTTCGGCCAGGGCTCGATCATGCCGCTCGGCTCCGACAGCAAAGCGGTGGCGGACGGCATCCCCAGTGGCAGTCTTTCAGTCGATCTCGCCCTCGGAGGCAGGGGCTTCCCCAGGGGCCGGATCATCGAAGTGTTTGGCCCTGAATCAAGCGGCAAGACGACACTCGCCCTGCATGCCGTCGCCGCTGCTCAGCAAGGCGGTGGTGTCGCTGCCTTCATCGACGCCGAACATGCCCTCGACCCGAGCTGGGCAAAGAAACTGGGCATCGCCCTCGAGACTCTGCTGGTCAGTCAGCCGACCAGTGGTGAAGAGGCGATGCAGATCGCGGAACTGCTGATCAAGTCAAATGCGGTCGACATCATCGTGGTCGATTCAGTGGCGGCACTCGTGCCACAAAAGGAACTCGATGGTGAGATCGGCGACTCCTTCGTGGGGCTCCAGGCCCGCCTGATGAGTCAGGCGATGCGGAAGCTGACCGGCGCTATCGCCAAGAGCAAGACCTGTGTCATCTTCATCAATCAGATCCGTGAAAAGATCGGGGTAATGTTCGGCAGCCCCGAGACCACGCCGGGCGGCCGGGCTCTGAAGTTCTATTCGTCCTGCCGCATTGATGTCCGCCGGATTGGCGGCCTGAAAGATGGCGAGGACGTGGTCGGCCAGCGGGTGCGGGTAAAGGTGGTGAAAAACAAGGTGGCTCCGCCGTTCCGGGTGGCTGAATTCGACATGATGCACGCCGACGGCATCAGTGCCGAAGGTGATCTGCTCGACCTCGGCCTAACGGCCAAGCTGATCGAGAAGTCGGGCACCTGGATTCGCTACGGCGACACCCATCTCGGCCAGGGCCGGGAGAAGGCTCGGCTGTTCCTCAAGGAAAACCCCGCGGTGGCTGCGGAGATCCGGCAGAAAATCATCGCCAGCCGGGAACCCCTGCTTGAGGTCGAAAAAGAGACCAAGGCCGACGGCGATGACGCGGAGTAAAAGCGTCCTGCAATCCCAGCCGTGAGCGACGGCCGCTGGCCTGTTTCCCGGTCGGGAAGCGGGTATAGTGCGGCTTCGTTCGCGTTTGGCTGTGACGTTTCGGAGTCGATGATTTTATGAAGGCAGATGACCTCCGCGAGGCTTACCTCACTTTTTTTGAGTCGAAGGGCTGCGTGCGTCGGCCGAGTGACGTATTAGTACCGCGGTGGGATCCGTCGGTGCTGTTCACGCCGGCCGGCATGAACCAGTTCAAGGACCACTTCCTGGGCAAGTGCAAACTTGAGTACACCCGGGCTACGAGTTGTCAGAAGTGTCTGCGAACCGGCGACATCGATAACGTTGGCCGTACGCCTCGTCACCATACGTTCTTCGAGATGTTGGGGAACTTCAGCTTTGGCGACTACTTCAAACGCGAAGCGATTCTCTGGGCCTGGGAGTTTCTCACCAGCCGCGACTGGCTGAACATCGACCCTGAAAAACTATCAATCACCGTTTACGACGATGACAACGAGGCTTACTGCATCTGGTCGGACGAGGTCGGGGTGCCGGCCAACCGGATCACCCGGATGGGCGAGGATGACAATTTCTGGCCGGCCAGTGCACCCTCGCAGGGGCCGGACGGGGTCTGCGGGCCCTGTAGCGAAATCTTCTACCGGATGCCCGATGGCAGCGATGTCGAGATCTGGAACCTCGTCTTCACGCAGTTCAACCGCGTTGGCGATCCGCCTGAGAATCTCAAACCGCTGCCGAGCCGGAATATCGACACCGGCATGGGCCTCGAGCGAACCGCCGCCATGCTGCAGGGGGTCGACAGCAACTTTCATATTGACATCCTGCTGCCATTGGTCGAGGCCGTGGCAGAAACCTGCCAACGGCGGTATCTGCCAGATGATGATGACGGCCGCAGAATTCGCCGCATCGCCGACCATGTGCGGGCCTGCAGCTTTGCCATTCACGAGAATGTGCTGCCAGGTAACAACGAAGAGAAGTACGTCGTCAAGCGACTGCTTCGACGGGCCGTGCTCGACGGCTGGCAGATGGGCATGCGGGAGCCATTCCTGCACCAACTGCCGGCGGCAGTGGCGGCCCAGATGACCCGCGGCTATCCCGAACTGGCTGATACCGTCGAACGGGTCAGCGGAGTGATCAAGCGAGAAGAAGAGTCCTTTTTGGCGACAATCGACGGCGGCCTGTCCCGGATCGAAAAACTGTTCGATTCGATCGAGTCTGCCGGTGGTGGCCTGGTTGGCGGGGAGGATGCCTGCGAACTCTACACCACCTATGGCTTTCCACCGGAACTGCTTGAGACCCTGGCTGCGGAGCGGAACTGTGCCTTTGACTGGAACGGGTTTCGCGAAGCGATGGAGGCCCATGGCCAACGGTCGGGCGCCGGCTCGCGGGTTGAGGTCTTCACCTCAGGACCACTCGATGCGCTCAAGAAGGCGATGCACGGGTCGGAATTTGTCGGCTACGAGACGGTTGAAACCGAGGGGAAGATCGTCGGCATCATCGCCCAGGATCGGCTGTGTGAGTCGCTGCAAGAACTTGGCCCGCCGGCGTCCGACATCCGCAGCGAACCCCACCGGCTAGTGACGATCGTGCTCGACAAAACCAGCTTCTATGGTGAGTCCGGCGGTCAGGTCGGTGACACCGGCTGGCTGGAGAGCCCTGCTGGCCGCTTCGAAGTGCTCGACACTCAGCGAGAAGGGGGCTTCATGCTCCACATTGGCCACCTGCGAGAGGGTTCACTTGAGTTGGGCCAGACCGTCCGCACAGCGGTCGATAGCCAGCGCCGGGCTGCGATTCGCCGGGCCCACTCGGCGACCCACCTGGTGCATGCCGCCCTGCAGCACTTTCTAGGGCCGCATGCTGTCCAGCAGGGGTCGAAGGTCGATGCTGACCACCTGCGGTTTGATTTCAGCCACACAAACGCCGTCAGCGAAGAGACCCTCGCGCAGATTGAGGCGATGGTCAATGACAGTACGCTGGCAGCGGCGCCGGTGGCAGCTACTCTGATGCCACTGGCCGAGGCGCGGCATGCCGGTGCCATGATGCTGTTCGGTGAAAAATACCCTGATGTCGTCCGCATGGTGACGATGGAGGGGCTCAGCCGGGAGCTTTGCGGTGGTACCCATGTAGCCAACACGGGTGAAATTGGCCCGGTCAAAATTGTCGCCGAAGAGAGCGTCTCGGCTGGAACCCGGCGAGTGGTGGCCGTGACCGGCCGCCGGGCAATGGAGCGATTCCGTGAGGCGGAAGCGACCCTGACCACTGCGGCAGCCGCGTTGAAGGTGCCGGTTGCTGATCTCCCGACGCGGCTGGCTGCTCTGACCAAGGAACTCAAAGAGCTCAAAAAGCGACGAGCCGGAACAGCGGCCGGACTTTCAGCCGAGAGTTTGCTGGAGCAGGCCACCGAGCAGGACGGTGTTCGGATTGTGGTTGCAGACGCCACGAACAGCGACGCCGCAGCCATGCGGCAGTGCATTGATCAGCTGCGGCAGAAGGCCAGCCCCATCGCCATCCTGTTCGGAGCAGCCGAAGGCGACAAGGTGACACTCGTTGCCGGCATCAGCCGAGAACTCGAGGCCCGCGGCATCTCCGCCGGCAATTGGATCAAGGAGCCGGCCGCCGTCGTGGGCGGCCGAGGAGGTGGACGTCCAGATCTCGCGCAAGCCGGTGGCAAGCTGGTCGACAAGCTTCCAGAAGCACTCACCGCTGCAACTGCCGCCATGCAGACCCTGCTCAAGAGCTGAGCGGAGGCTGGGAAAAAAACACGGGGGCACAAAGCATGTATTGCTTTGTTCGCAGCAGGAAGTTTCCTGTGAATCGCCCTTCTAATCCTCTCGCATTCGTGGCGCTTTTCCGAACGCCCCCCCGATTGCCCGAGCTAGCCTGCCAGTTTTTCGAGTTCGCTGATCGCGGCGTCGTAGTTGGGCTCTTCAGCCACTTCCTTGACCACTTCGGCGTAACGAATGACGCCTTCGGCGTCGAGCACGAAAACGGCCCGCGCGAGGATTTTGAGTTCGTCGATCAGCACACCCCAGTGCTCACCGAAGCTCCGGTCCATGTAGTCGCTACCGGTCTTCATGCCGGTGATTGACTCGGCTCCGCAGAACCGGTTCATCGCGAAAGGCAAATCGAGGCTGACGGTGAGGGCTGTCACCTTGTCACCGAGCGCAGCTAGCCGGCCAGTGAAGGTTTTGGTCTGCACCTGGCAGACTGGGGTATCAAGCGATGGCACCACACTGATCAGGGCGGGCTTGCCGAGCAGGTCGGCTTTGGTGATGTGCTGCATGCCCCCTGATTCATAGGCAACCACGTCAAATGCCGGCGCGTCTGCGCCGACGGCGACGGCATCACCGATGAGCGTGAGGGGGTTGCCTTTGAAGGTCACGGCACCGGGGCGTGTGGTCGCCATCGAAGTCTCCTGCATGAGATAGGGGAAGGGAAGTCTGAACTTGCTGTCAGGAGTATTGCCGTCTGCAGGATCCTGGCAACCCCCGGGCTGCTGCATCGGCACTCAGGAGGTATGCTGCGGAGCCCAAAGAGCCCCGGGAGCATCGCCCTATGCGAATGATTGGACAACTCGGCCAACGACTGGGACTGGTGATTCCAGCCATCGCGATTGTCCTGGAACTCAACCACGCCATTTCACTCGGGCAGATGCTGATGCTGCTGGTGGCCTCGGTCTGTCTGTTCGGCATTGGCCGGATTCTGGAGGGCTACAGCCCGTCTTGACGGGGCCGCGGCTGCCGGCCGATGCTGCCGCAAAGAGCCTGGTGCCATCCACTCCGCTATCCCGTGAGCTCACCAATGCTGCCGCCCCTGACATTCTCGCCCCTCTACCGCCATTACCTTTGGGGAGGCCGCCGATTTGAGAGTTTCCTCGGCCGGCAGCTGAGCGAAGCTGGCCCCTACGCCGAGTCGTGGGAACTGGTTGATCGCGGGGATGACCAGAGCGTGGTCCGGGACGGTCCCCTGGCTGGGCAACGCCTCGGTGATCTGCTGCGCAACCATCCAGCTGAACTGCTTGGCGGCGGCAGCCAGCCAGCGGCGTTTCCACTGCTTTTCAAGTTTCTTGATGCCCACAAGGTTCTCTCGGTGCAGGTGCATCCTGATGATCACGCGGCCGCCAAACGAACGCCGCCCGACCGCGGCAAAACAGAGGCCTGGTACGTGGTCGAGGCTGAGCCAGGGAGCCGGATCTTTGCCGGCCTCCGGGAAGGGGTCGACCGGCAAAGCCTCGCCGATGCAATCGAAGCCGGGCGGTGCGAGGACCTGCTGCACGCGATTGAGCCGGCCGCCGGAGACTGCATTTTCATCCCCGCCGGAACCGTCCACGCCATCGGTGCCGGCCTCGTCGTCGCCGAGATTCAGCAGTCGAGCGACGTCACCTTCCGGCTGTTTGACTGGAACCGGGTCGATGCTGACGGGCACCCTCGGCCGTTGCATCTGGACGAGGGCCTTGCTGCAGCTCGCTTCACCGGCCCCGTCACCGCAGTCACGAAGACAGCGACGGATGACCCTGCTGTCAAACGCATGGTGGACTGTCAATATTTCAGTTTCGATGAGGTCTCTCCCACCGGCAGCTGGCAGACCAGCGGTGGAACCTGTGAATTTCTGGCCGTCCTCGCAGGTGAGGCCAGCCTACCCGACCAGTGGAGCCTGCCGGACCTCAAGCGGGGCGACTGCCTGCTCCTGCCGGCGGCGCTCGAGCCTCAGACGCTGACCTGTCGGGCGACCGACGCCGACGGCTGCCGGCTTCTGCGGGTGACTGTTCCAAACGGCTGAAACGGACCGATCGTGGCAAGCGGAGGAAATTTTCGGCCTTGGGCCAGTGGCTGCGAGGGCCTAGGATCCCCGACGCGGCAGCCCTGCGGCTATCCTCCTGCTGGAATATCTCTTATGCACCCGTCACGGTTCCTGATGGTCGCCGTCTGCCTGATGACAGCCGGCTGCTCATCTCTCGGCCGTCCCGACTGGCTGGAACCCGGTCCGGCGATATCCCAGCGGCGTCGCGCAGTTCGGTTTGACCCGTACTTGCAGGATGATATTGCCCCTGCAGCCCTCCGGATGCCACTGATGGACGGGGCCCGGCCGCGTGATTTTGCTGATCCAGTTCCCGAGGTCACCCGGTCGCGGTGGTGGGCCAAGGGTCGCTGATCCAAATCGCTGGCTACCTTTTTCCTGGGTTCATGCGAGAATGTGGTCTGCAGGCGGCCATCTCGGGCCAGCCTGCATCGCTCCCCACACTCTCTTTTCCAGATCGACACCAGTGCCACCCCGTCCCCGCCGCCAGCAAACCTCCCGCCCCAACCGCCCCACACGAAAACCAGCCCGACCGGCTGCCGTCACCAGGCCATCGCGTCCCGCCGGCCGAGCCGGAGACGATGACGGACTTGAGCGACTGCAGAAAGTGCTGGCAGCGGCTGGCATTGGCAGCCGACGGGCCTGCGAAGAGTTGATCACCGCTGGCCGGGTAGAGGTTGATCGAGAGGTTGCCTCCACGCTCGGCATACGCGTTGATCCATTGAAGCAGCAGATTCGGGTCGATGGCGAGCCGCTGCCGAACCCAAAACGGGTGGTCTATCTGGTGTACAAGCCTGTCGGCGTTGTCAGTACGAACTATGACCCGACCGGCCGGCCCAGAGTGATCGATCTCGTGCCCCCTGACCAGCGGCTCTTTCCCGTCGGCCGACTCGACCGCACCAGTGAGGGCCTGATCCTTGTCACCAACGACGGCGAACTGGCCAACCTCCTGACCCACCCTCGGTATGGCGTCGAAAAGCGATACCTGGTGCAGGTGGCGGGTGTTCCAAATGCTGAAACACTTGACCAGCTGCGGCAGGGGATTGCCCTCTCCGAGGCGACCGTCCACGCCAAACGGGTCACGGTCCGGTCACAGCACAAGCAGAGCACCGTACTTGAGATGGTGCTTGACGAGGGCCGCAACAGGGAAATTAGACGGATGCTCGCCGCCCTCGGCCACAAGGTTCAGCAGCTTAAACGAATTGCAGTAGGTGAACTCAGCCTCGGGAATCTACTGCCAGGCCAATGGCGGCGACTGAGCTGGGAGGACATTGAAAAGCTCCGCCGCGAAGCGGCAGCGGCTGGCGCAAACGACCGACCGCGGCCGGCCCCGCAAAACCGTCGACTGGCCCAGCGCGGTGGCCGTCAGGGTGGCCCGCGTGGCACCAGTGCAGGCCGGCGATCGGCGCCGCAAGGCCGGCAACCGACCACGCCCCGCAAGCGTCCTGGCAAGGCCTCGACCTGGCGGAAGGCAGGCCGACGCGGCTCCTCTGGCTGAGTCCCTACACATCAATTGACCGATCCATTGACTTTTTCCCCAGTCTGCTCAACCACCACCACTGAGGACATGAAATGGAAATGAGCCTCGCCCCGATCGTTGCCCACGAGCAGATTGCCGAGGCGACCTGGCGGCTGCGGCTGGACTGTCCCGCCCTGGCGGCGGCCGCCCGGCCGGGACAGTTCGCCATGGTGCGCATCCCCGACCGGCACGATCCACTCTTGGCCCGTCCGCTGGCGGTCTACGACACCTTCGGGCCACTCGATGCTCCGACTTGCTGGCTACCAGCCACCGGCACCGCTCACGCCGTGCCGCTTCGCTATGCCGACTTCGTATACGCGGTTGCTGGCAAGTTCACGACGGCAGCAGCTACCCTGCAGGTCGGAGAGAAACTCATGGTATGGGGCCCCCTCGGTAACGGGTTTCAGCTTCCTCAGGCAGAGCATCTGCTGCTGGTTGCTGGCGGTATTGGGCAGACGGCCCTGCTGATGCTTGGGCGAGCATGGCTGGCAGAACATCCAACTGGCCGGGTGAGCTTCTGCTGGGGGGCCCGCCACGGCAGTCTCTTTGGCCATCCCGAAGACTTCCACCATGCCGGCATGGCGATTGAACTGGCGACCCTCGACGGTTCGGCAGGGGTCAGGGGCACCGTCATCGACCTGCTCGATCACCTGAGGGGTCAGGGCCAGGTAACCGACGGACATCGAACGGCCATCGCCTGCTGCGGCCCAGAGCCGATGATGGCTGCCGTTTCCGCCTGGGCAGCCCAACGGAGCATCAGCTGTCAGGTCTCACTCGAAACACCGATGGCCTGCGGCATTGGCATCTGCTTCAGTTGCGTCGCCCCGGTCCGCGACCAGCAGGGTGGCTGGGATTACCGCCGAACCTGCATGGAGGGGCCGGTGTTTAACGGCGCATCAATTGCCTGGGATGCGATCGACTAAAAGATCACCGCAGATCGTTCAGCTGGCTGATGACTGCGTGGCCTTCAGAATCCGAGCCGACAGCCGCGACTTGATTCGGGCCGCCTTGTTCCGGTGAATGGTATTGGCCGAGGCAGCACGGTCAGCTTTCTTGGCTACCGTACGAAAGTGCTCTCGGGCTGCAGGAATGTCCTTCTCGGCAATCGCCTCAAGTACCTTACGAATTGAGGTCTTGATGGCCGATTTCGTTGCCCGATTTCGGTCCCGACTGCGGATGTTCTGCCGCAGCCGTTTCTTGGCACTCGCTGAGTGTGGCATGATGGTTTTCCTGTCGTGGTATTCCGTTGGCTGGTTCTACGGCCCCGCGGCAATTGGGCGACTTCGCGGAGAATAAGCTCGTAGAATATACCCCACCCTGAGCCAGTCCGCTAGCGGCAGACGAGAGGTCTTCAAACCGCATCCGCGGCCAGTTTTTCGAGCCTCGCTGCCACATCCCGATAGCCCCCGCCCGGTAGAGGGCTCGCTTGCGGAGTTCCAAGTCACGATCCCCCAAATGCTCGAGGGCGGTCTGATAATTCCGCATCGCCAACGGGTATTGCTTTATCTTTTGAAAGCACTCACCCAACTCGAGAGCGACTACCCCCTTGCGACGGGCATCGAGCAATACGCCTTGAAACTGTTTGATCGCCTCGGCATAGCTGCCGGCTGTTTTTAGGCGGAGGGCGAGTTCGTATTTCCACGCAGCGTTTTCCGGATACCGATCACTTCGGGCAGCATAGACATCGATCTCCTGCTTGAGCAGCGTCTGCCGCAACTGGGCGAGATTCTCGCGGTGCCCTGGGGTGTCCTCCGACTGAAGCTGTTTCTCTGCGAGCAGCACCTTTCGTTTGGCCCAGCGGAGCTGCCTGTCCTCAAGATGCTCCCGCACCTTGAGGTCATTCCCCGATGCAGCCAGGACATCGTTGAGCACCTTTTCGGCCTCTGCGACCATCGACTCCCTTTCGAGCAAATCAGCCAGTTCAAAGGCGGCCTCTGTATCGGCTGGTGTTTCGGCCAGCCGTTTACGCAAGGCCTCCACCGGTGATTGCTCAACGGATTGCTGCGACTTGCTGCCACGGTTATCAAGGTCGTGGCGGGTCTTCGCAACGCTCAGCCGAGCTATTTCCCGCTGGGCTTCTTCCTTGACTGACTTATGTTCAGCAATCCGCTGCCAGCAGGCTATCGCCTGATTGAATTGGCCTAGCCGCTCCATGTAGGCGGCACATTGCTTGTTGACCGCCGGCTCACGAGGCGCAAGATCGAGTGCTCGTCTCAGGAACAGCCCCTCAGTTTCGATACAGCTCATTGACTCGCAGGCATCCGCCAGTCCAAGCAGGCAGGACGTATCGGCAGGATTTTTTTTTAGGATCTCAAGGCCTGCTTTGATTGCCTCCGCGGGTTTTCCTGCGGCAATCAACCGCTTCAGACTTCCTCTGCTGCCGGCCGCCAACAGCGAAGACAAGCCACCGGCTTTTTTCCCCGCCTGCTTTTTCGCAAGTGCCTCCAGTAGGCCCTGCAAATACGGCGCACTGCCTGGATCGCCGCTGACACAGACCGTGAACAGTTCAATCGCGTAGTCGTAATTATCCCTTTTCAGATTGTCGTTGCCGGTGGCAAAGCACTTTGAGAGGCGGCTCCGCTCAGCAGGGCTGAGCGGCATGCGGCGAAATGGGCGAGGAGCCGCCGAAGAAGGTTTGTCTGCTGGTTTGTCTGACATGCGTCCCCGGTCGACCGGAAAAAGGAAATCGCTGGCTGAACTGCTGCAGTCTGATGCCCTATCTTACCAAAACAGTGTCGTTGTCTGCCCCCCAGTTGCAGCCCTTGTGGCGGAGTAAAGGGGTGAGAAAATATGCGTGCATCCGGCGACAGTCTCCCGGAGTCGTAGCCCGGAAATGCCCTGTATGAACGAATCCCCGTCTGAGCAGCCGAGCTCTCATTCGCTGGCCGTGCCGTTGCCAGCGGGTCACCACCCCCCGCCGGGCCAGGTGATTTTTGTTGGCGCCGGACCAGGAGAGCCGGACCTCTTGACCACACGGGCAATCAACCGTCTGAAGACAGCTGATGTCGTTGTGCATGATCAGCTTGTTCCACAAGCTGTGCTCCAACTCACTGGCAGCCCCTGCCTGCCGATCTCCCGTCTGCTCAGTGGCAACCGCTCCACCAGTGATCCCGGCAGGCAGATTGGCAGCTGGCTGGCCGACCTCGCCACTCCGGGACGGGTTGTGGTCAGGCTCAAGGGCGGTGATCCCACGGTCTTTGCCCGACTTAGTGAAGAACTTGAACCCCTCACCGAGCGGAATATTCCGTTCGAGATCGTCCCGGGGGTGACCGCTGCGACGGCTGCGGCGGCCTCCGCCGCAGTCCCCTTGACCTCGCGGGAGACCGCTTCGAGTCTGACAATCGTGACCGGCCATGAAGCAGCCACGAAACAAGAGGCGATCGACTACAGCAGCCTCGCTGCAGTCACCGGTACGATCGTGATCTACATGGGGGTTGAGCAGTCGCCCCACTGGTCCGAGGCCTTCCTGCGAGCCGGCCGACCGCCCGACACACCGGTCACGCTCGTCAGCCGTTGCAGTTGGGCTGACCAGCAAATCGTTGCGACAACCCTCGCCGAATGTGCGACGGCCATTCGCGACGCCGCCCTCCCAGCACCCGCCATCGCCATCATCGGCAGCCGCTCGGCTGGCCGACCGGTTGCCGGTCATGGGCCACTGGCAGGCACTCGCCTGCTGATCGCGCGGCCAGCCGGCCAGGGGGATCAACTCATCGACGCAATCAGTCGACGTGGTGGGGAAGCGGTTCATTTACCACTCATTGAGATCGGCCCCGCCCCCGAGCCGGCAGCAGTTGAGGCAGCCATCGCGTCTGCCTGGTCGTTTGACTGGATTATCTTCGCCAGCATCAACGGAGTACGGGCCTTCCATTCGTACCTGCGGAACAGCGGCCGTGACGCCCGGGCATTGGGAACCGCCCGGCTGGCGGCGATTGGACCAGCAACGCGCGAAGCACTGGAAGCCTGTGGCCTTACCTGCGACCTGATGCCTGGCTGTTACCGGTCTGAGGGAGTTCTCGAAGCGATTGGTGATTCGGTGCCGCAGGGACGCTTCCTGCTGGTCAGAGCCGACAGAGGCCGAGATATCCTTCGGCAGGAACTTGAAGCTCGAGGCCACCGGGTCGAACAAGTGGCCGCCTATTCCAGCCGACCGGTCCCGACCATCGACTCAGAGGCACAACGAACGCTGCAGCAATTTCCCTGTGACTGGATCGTTTTGACGAGTTCCTCGATCGCAACGGCGGCGGCTCAGCTACTGGGAGACCAGCTCAAAAGCTGGAAAATTGCCAGCATTTCACCGGTCACTTCGGCGACCTTGATTGCGGCTGGCTTTCCGCCGACCGTCGAGGCTGACGAGGCCACCACAACCTCCCTACTGGCGGCAATCGAGGCCCATCATCAAGCCTCGTCGGCCCCGGCGAGTCGGGCAAAGAGCACCGATCGGGAAAAGCCTACGGCGGTCAGACCGCCAGAATCGGGAACAGGTTGAAGCATCGCCAGCCGACCGCCGATACCGTTGATGATGGTTTCGGTCAGTGCATTGGAAAAACCAGTGCCCGATTTCCAGCACACGTTTTGTCGAGTGTCCACCGGCCGACGGCTGAATCCACCCCCGAGCATGGGCATGGTCAACGGGCCACTAACAGGTTCGTAAAACGGAGCCGACGTTCGCTCAAGCGGACAAATCATTCGGAGGAATTCAGTGGGGACACCCGACCAGCCGGCCATCTGCATTTTGTGCGCGCCACTGCCCGCCAGCCGTGATTTTTCGTTGGCAGTCACCATCGATTCCAATCGTCCGTCACCCACCATCTCGTGGTACGGCTCGCTTCATCAACTCGGGGCGTGGCCCCATTCAGAGCAACCGTCAGCGATTCTCATCGACCCCGCAACGGCCAGTTCACGCCGGGAACTACGAAGTGTCCTACGGGCCGCACGGCAGGCTGTCCCACAACTCCGAGCCGCAGTAATCGAGCGCGAAATGGGAGTTCCCCAGCCTGATCTCTTGGTGGAGGAGGGGATTGCCGTCGTCTTGACATCGCGATTCAGCGTCGCGGGGCGGCCACGCCGGCCCGCACCGGCGGGCTGGCCCTGTCGCAGTGTGCAATGGGGGCTCTGGGAGTTGCTACGTCATAATCCGACCGCGAAATCGTGGCGGGCAAAGTTTTTTCAGCAATCAGCAATTCCGCGACTCAGCCCGGGAGCGCTCGCTGCCATCGATGCTGCCACTCCGACGGGCAGCTTCGAGAGCCGGCGGCTAAAAAGCCTGTTAGCCCGCGTCAAGAAGCAGGTCGCCTCCGGCAGGCTGATCGTGCCAAAGCTGGAGGAACTACCGGGCCTTGTCTGTGGGAGGAGAAGTTCGCAGGCACCGAGTTCGATCCTGCGGGCAGCCTGAACTCCCGCGATTCACGCTACTCTTCCTGCCGGCTCATCTGCAGCGACCAACTGAGATAGGCAAGAATTGCGCTACTGATAATGAAGCCGATGTCGGCAGCAATGCTGACTCGTCGAAACGGAAAGCCCGCTGCCAGATCGGCCAAAAACATGATTCCGACAATACCGGAAACGATCATGCCGATAAACGGAACGGCCTTCGACACGATGCGGTTGCTCCAACCAGGGGGAATCTGACACTAACCCAGCGGCCACGCGTTACGACCGCCTGGCTGCCCTCTGGGACGGGCGAGCCATCCACGAGTTCGATACGATACTGGCAGCGATCGGCTGAGCCAACCGGTTATCCGCAAGTCTACCCCCTACCGCCAATTTCGGAGATTCCACCTGTGTCAGACCAGCCAACGGGACGAACCGCCGTCTACACCGGTTCGTTTGACCCAGTTACCCTCGGACATCTCGATGTGATCAGCCGAGCCAGCCGGATTTTTGACCGAATTGTTGTCGGTGTTGGGATTAACCCCGACAAGCATCCCTTGTTTGACCAAGACGAGCGGGTCCGGCTGGTGGAAGCGGCCGTTGCCCCGCTTGACAACGTTGACGTACAACGGTTTGACGGACTCTCCGTGACGTTTGTTCGCGACCAGCGAGCACACGTGGTGTTGCGAGGTGTCCGTTCACTCACTGATATTGAGGCCGAATTCACCATGACACTGGCCAACCGCATGCTTGATCCGGAGATCGAAACAGTCTTCTTGATGGCCGACGCCCAGTATTCACACATTTCCTCATCGTTGCTGAAGCAGATCACTCCGCTGGCCGACGATGAAGCACTGCTGAAATTCGTGCCCGCACCAGTGGTGGATGCTCTGCGCACGAAACTCATGCGGGCATGAGGGATCACCCTGCGGTAGTCAGTTGGCCTCAGCCGAACCGGTTTCGAAGTAGTTCCGCAAGAACCTCGCTCGCTCGATATTGCGGTCCTTGGTGTCAAGTTCTACCCCGCGGAGTTTTTGCAAATGTGCGGGCTGCGTCCGCACCAGCAGCAGATTGACATCAGAAACATCGACGTCATCAAGCAGACCAAGTAGCACGCCCATGCGAACCCGTGACAACAGCTGCATCGTTTCTTCCGCCGTAATCGTCTGAGCAGTCCGCAGGATGCCGTAAGCCCGGCTAACCTGATCGTGAATGTTCTGCTCAGTCTCTCGCACCAGAAAGTCTCGGGCGCGGCGTTCGTAATCGATCAGCACTGGCACAACGTCAGCTACCTGAGCGATCAGTTCCTGCTCAGTCTTCCCCAATGTGGTCTGATTTGAAATCTGATAAAAATCACCAAACGCCTGGGAGCCTTCGCCGTAAAGACCTCGTACTGCCAGTGAGATCTTGTGCAGGCTACGAAAGACCTTGTCGATCTGTCGGGTGATCACGAGGGCGGGAAGATGCAGCATCACACTGACCCGGATTCCGGTGCCAACGTTAGTGGGACAGGCGGTGAGATATCCCCAGCGAGAATGAAATGCGTAGGGCACAACGGTCTCGATTTCGTCATCAACCGCACTGATTTGTCGCCAGACTGACTCAAGGTCGAGGCCACTGTGGACACATTGAATCCGCAGGTGATCCTCCTCGTTGATCATGAGACTCAGCTGCTCATGAGTATCGATGGCAACGCCCCGCGACCCGGCAGCCTCGGCATGTTCCCGGCTGATCAGTTGCCGCTCAACCAAAAACTGCCGGTCGAGTTCACCCAGCCCGCCAACGTCGACGTAATCCAGCGACAGCCGCGAGGGCAACTGCAGCAGCCGGCTCCGGAGGAACTGCTGAACCTCACCCCGCTCCTGGTCAGAAGCCCGGCCCACAAAGGGATACTGAGCCAGATTCCGGGCGAGCCGAACGCGGCTGCTCATGACGATATCTGACTCAGGCCCGGTGCCCTTGAGCCACTCGCCAATCGAGTTCGTGAGTGAATCCAACTTGATCATGAGCTTGAAGGACTCTCGGAGGGCTGTGAAGAGTCGGTTCCGTCGGCAGTCTGCTGCTCGGCATGCCAGTTGTCGAGAACCTGGTTGATTTCATCCCGAAGTGTCCCGGCCCGCTCATACTCCTCTTGTTCAACTGCTTCACGAATGCCCTTCCGGAGCCCAATGACTCGGGTCAGCGACTCTGTCGACTCCGGCAGTTCACTGCCAGCTGCCCGCTGGGGCCTGCGGCCGGTGTGCTCAACGGCACCGTGGATATTCGCAATCAGTGGCTCGAGTTCCTGTTCGAACTGGACGTAGTCGTGCGGGCAGCCCAGCCGCCCCTGATTCCGAAACTCAAAGAAGGTGATGCCGCACATCTCGCAGACCTTCTGGTCGAGTTCGGAAAGTTCCTCGGCTGTCTGAGCCACACCAAGAGGACCGGGCGACTCCGAAGGCTGGGATGCACCCTCCGACTGATTCAGGTAGCTCCGGGCATGATCTTCACAGAGGTGAACCTCTCTCACCTCACCCGTTTCAAGCTCGGTGATATGGAACATCGCTTGCTTGTCGCACTGCTGGCAACGCATCAACCGCCTCACGGAAGGAATCAAGAAACATTGGGCAGGCTCGACAGCCCGCCCGAAATATCATAGCAGTTGGCCGTCTGCCGTATCATTGTGACTCTGCCAAGAACACGAGAACCGGTCTCGGCCCTGACGGTTCCCGCCGGTCGAGCAGGGCGTTTTTCAGCCGCGTCAATGGCAGACATTTTCGGCAGTCTGCTACGATTCAAGCCCGCCGTACCGCCGGCGAATTTCCCCGGCCAATTTCAGCCCAGCCATGCCGCACCTTCCCGAACGCAAGACATTCGCCCAACTGGCTCAGTCGGCATCGGTGGTGCCTGTCTATCGGCGAATCTTTGCTGACAGCCTCACCCCGCTGTCGGCCTTTGCCCGCATCGACGCGGGGAGTGATGGATGCCTTTTCGAAAGCGTGATCGGCGGTGAGAAGGTGGGCCGCTACAGCTTTTTGGGAGCCGAGCCTTTCCTGCGGTTCGAAGCCCGCGGTCGGCAGGTCACCGTCAGCCGCAGCGAAGCCTTCTCCGAAACCTTTGAGTCAGACGACCCGCTAGCCGAGCTTGAACAGCGGATGGCCGCCTTCCAGCCGGCGCGGCTCGATGACCTGCCCCCGTTCACCAGCGGTGCAATCGGCTACGCCGCCTATGACTCGGTCCGCTACGTCGAACACCTGCCAGACGTGCCCGCTGACGACCTCGGCCTGCCGGACATCTGCTTTGCGTTCTACGACCGGCTGGTCGTCTTTGACCATGTCTCCAAAAGTATCGATGTCGTGGTGCTCGCGAAAATCGAAGAAAAAACTCCCGCGGCGATTGCCGCCGCCTATGACGCGGCAGCCACCCGGGTCGATACCACGATTGCCCAGCTCCAACAGCCCTCTGACTGGCCTCCGCTTTGCGATATCGGCAGCTTGCAGCAGCCCTGCGGCGAGCCGCATGCCAATCGTAGCCAGCAGGACTTTCAGCAGGCGGTTGAACGGGCCATCGACTACATCCATGCCGGCGACATCTTCCAGGTCGTCCTCAGTCGTCGGCTTGCCGTACCCTTCACAGCGTCGCCACTCGAGCTCTACCGTACCCTCCGAGTGGTCAACCCAAGCCCGTTCATGTTCTATCTGCGCACTCCGGCAGCGACACTGGTCGGCAGCTCGCCAGAGATCATGGTGCGGGTTGTCAATGGCCGTGTAACTGTGCGGCCTTTGGCCGGCACCCGCCCCCGCGGTGGCACACCAGAGGAGGATGCTGAGCTCGCCGCCGGCCTGCTGGCCGACCCGAAGGAGCGGGCCGAACACGTCATGCTCATCGACCTCGGCCGCAACGATGTTGGCCGTGTCGCGGAGATTGGCTCAGTCGAACTGACCGATGTAATGGCAATCGAACGCTACAGTCATGTCATGCACATCACCAGCAACGTCAGCGGCCGGCTGCTGCCGGGCAAAACTGCATTTGATGCCCTCCGAGCCTGCCTGCCGGCGGGCACGGTTTCAGGAGCACCAAAAATCAGAGCGATGGAAATCATCGATGAACTTGAACCAAACAAGCGGGGCCCTTATGCCGGCGCTGTTGGCTACGTCGATTTTGGTGGGGCGATGGACACCTGCATTGCCCTCCGAACCATTGTCGTCAGCGGCGGCACCGCCTACGTCCAGTCGGGGGCCGGCATCGTTGCCGACAGTCAGCCCAAAAGTGAATTTCAGGAAACCATCAACAAGGCGAAGGGCATGCTCGTCGCCATTGAACTGACCAATGCCCGGCTTCAGGACGCGGCGACCCGCCAGGAATTGGCAACCGACAGGCCAGCGATCAACCCGGCATGATTGAATGCGACCGCGTCACCGTCGAACGACTGGGGGTTGTCGTCCTCGAACGACTCGACCTCTGCGTCTCGGCGGGTCAGGCGGTGGCGGTCATCGGCCCGACTGCTGCCGGCAAGACCAGCCTGCTGGAAACCATTGCCACGCTGTTGCCGCTGCGGTCGGGTGAACTAACCGTGGCAGGATATGCTGCTACACAGCAGGGCGAGGCGATTCGCCGACTGGTCGGCTACGTCCCTGACGGCGTGCCTGCCTGGCCGGCGATTCGGATTGACGAATGCCTGGAACTCTTCGCGGCGGCGGGAGGCCTGCGGGGCCGCGACCTCACCAGCGCCGTTGGCCGCGCCCTGGCCAGGGTCGGGCTCGAGCGAATGGCTGGAGCACGCTGCGACGCCGTTACCTCCGGCCAGAGCAAACGGCTGCTGCTGGCCCGGGCGTTGTTGCTCAAGCCCACCATCCTCCTGCTCGACAACCCGGCCACCGGCCTCGATCCGGCTGGCAGGGAACTGGTCAGCCAGATCATCAGCGACACTGTCGCCACCAGAGGCGCCGTCATGGCTGCCTGCAACGATGGTGACATACCGCCTGGGTTTACTGACCTGCTGATCCTGCACGAGGGTCAGCTGCTACGGGCTGGCCCCTGTCGGCCGGAGGCCTGGACAGAGGTCAGTAGCTGGCGGCTGCGGTTTGCCTGTCCGGCCGCGGCCCAAGAGGCCGCCCGGGTGATCGGCCACATCGCGATCGGCTGCGAGTGCCCCGATGATGACAGCCTGCTGTGTGAACTCGCCCCCAGTCGCGGCCCAGTTGACGAGACGGTAACAGCCTTGGTGAAGGCGGGCATCCCGGTCGCCGGCTGTCGCTATGAGCCTCCGTGGCCGGCCCAACTGCTCGCCGCGATCGCGCCAGCGAACGATTGAACAAGCTCGCCACGAAGCCGGGAGGTATGGCACCGTGTCGCATCCTACTCCTGGCTTCCAGAGGACGGCCGGGGCTTGACGAGGAGAAGGGGGTCGGCGAACGCTCGAGGAGTCTCTGAAAATGTCCTCGCTGTGATCACCGCGAAACTGCACGACCGCATTGGCCATTTTCAGCAGCGACGAGACTTTTGCCGCCACCGCGCCTGCCCCGAGCGGTGAACCCCTGGGCAACCACGCTCCCGGTCCGGTCGCTTCCGCTGCTGGCTTCCCCGGCCGCACTGTGGCCGCAGAGCATCCATCGCCCCATCGACGAGGTCGGGCACACCCGACAGGCTACGGCTCTGAGAAGCCTTTCTGGCAAGTCACGGCTGTCAGCCGTTTCGGCAGGCAGTCACGAGCTCCCCGACAAATCCTTCGACCGCAGCAACACCCTGACCGGCTGCGGCCTGCTCAAGCTGTCGGACAACCGCCGAACCAACGATCACGCCATCGGCCACCTGGGCCACCTCCCGAGCCTGCTCCGGACTGGCGATCCCGAAACCGACCAGAATCGGCACGTCTGTTCGTTCCCGCAGCCAGGCGACCCGGTCGACCAGACCCGACGGCAAGGCTGTCCGTTCGCCAGTCACTCCCGCCACCGACACGCAATAGAGAAAACCGGTCGATCGCCGGGCAATCTGCTCCGCCCGCTCCGGCGGTGTGGTTGGAGTCACCAGCCGCACAAGTGCCAATCCCGCTGCGCGGCATGCGGCGTCGAGTTCATCCGACTCCTCCAGCGGCAGATCGGGCACTACGAATCCGGCTAGGCCACAAGCGACGGCCCGGGTCACGAACGCGTCGATGCCAACCCGGAAGATGAGCGAATAGCTGGCCATTGCCAGCAGCGGCATTCGGACTGTCGCCCGGCTGCGACCGACCAGATCGAAGAGCTTGTCGAGCGACATCCCTGCTGCCAGTGCTCTGGTGTAGGAGGCCTGGATCACGGGGCCATCTGCGATCGGGTCGCTGTAGGGGACACCCAATTCGCAGAGGGTGGCCCCCGCCCGGTCAACTGCTTCGAGCACCCCCAGCGTCGTCTCGACGTCCGGGTCGCCCGCTGTCACGAAAGGAGCGATCGCCTTGCCCCCACGGGCCCGACACGTTGCGAACGCCTCTTGCACCGCCACGGTTCCGGTGCGACCACTTTCTGTAGCCGTTGCCATGCCTGCTTCTTGCTCCATCGTTGCTCGATCCAATCTTTCGATTCACGCCCCGGCCTCGGAGAGCCCTCTAAGCCGGGCGATTTCAGCGGCGTCTTTGTCGCCCCGACCCGACATGCAAACGACGAGGATTTCCTCTGGTTGCATGGCTGCAGCCGCCTCGACCGCCCAGGCCACCGCATGCGAGGTCTCGAGGGCCGCGAGGATGCCTTCCTGCTGGGCCACCAGATCGAAGGCGTCGAGTGCCGCGGCATCGGTGACACTGGTGTAGTCGACCCGGCCACTGTCTCGCCAGTAGCTGTGCTCCGGCCCGACACCGGGGTAGTCGAGACCTGCTGAAACCGAGTGGACATCGTCGGTCTGGCCATCAGCATTCTGAAGAACATAGCTGAGGCTGCCATGCAGGATGCCGGGGCTTCCGTAACTCAACGGCGCAGCATGCTCACCCGCTCCACTCGACCGCCCCCCCGCTTCGACACCAACCAGCCGCACCTCTGGATAGTCGACGAATGGATAGAACATGCCAGCCGCGTTGCTGCCCCCACCAACACAGGCGACGACCGTGTCAGGCAGCCGACCGAAGAGCCTCTTACAGTATTCGATTGTTTCGCGACCGATGACCGACTGGAAATCGCGAACAATCCGTGGGAAGGGATGCGGGCCGACGACTGAACCAATGATGTAGTGGGTGGTCTCAACCGACGCCATCCAATCCCGCATCGCCTCGTTGATGGCATCACGGAGGGTTCGGGAACCGCTCTCAACCGGTCGCACCTCGGCCCCCATAAACCGCATGTTACGGACGTTGGGAGCCTGCCGGCGGACATCCTCTGCGCCCATGTAGACGACACAGTCGAGGCCAAACCGGGCGCAGGCGGTGGCGGTGGCGACACCGTGCTGACCCGCACCAGTTTCGGCAATGATCCGCCGCTTCCCCATCCGCATGGCCAGCAACGCTTGGCCGAGGGTGTTGTTGATCTTGTGGGCGCCGGTGTGGCTGAGATCCTCTCGCTTAAAGTAGATCTGCGCCCCGCCTGCCCGTTCGGTCAATCGACGCGCAAAGAGCAGGGGAGTGGGCCGGCCCACAAAGGTGTTGAGCAGGTCGTCGAGTTCCTTGGTGAATGCCGGGTCGGCAATCGCCTCGTCATAAGCCGCCTGCAACTGATCGAGAGCCGCCGAAAGCGTCTCCGGCACATAGCGACCGCCGAAGCGGCCGAAACGGCCGAGAGCATCAGGCACTTGAGAGAGTGGGCGTTCGGCTGCTGAAGCAAGAGACATTGGCAGTTCCGTAAAGAGGGGTCAAACCAGTTGCGGCACCCCAGCCTACCTGCCGTAGCAGGTCGGGGCATTGGCCGAAGCTCATTCGATTGTAGCCTTGCGAACACCGAAACGACCGCACCACCGCAGTCTACCCAACGATTTCGACTCTCACCCAAGGGAATGACAGCCTCTGCAATGCCCGAACTTCCCGAAGTTGAAACAATGTGCCGGGGTATTGGCGGCGTCGCCGGCCAAATAATTACGGGTGTATCCTTCCCACGGCGAACCCGCAGGCCGATTCTGATCAGCCCGCCGGCGGGCCGCCTCGCAAAGCGATTGATTGGCAGCCGAATCGACGCGGTCGAACGGGCTGGCAAACGGGGGGTGCTCCGGTTGGCGGGAGCGGCGGCTGACGAACCTGAGCGACTGGTGATCGAACCCCGGATGACTGGTCTGCTGCTGCGGGTACCGCCGCCGTCCGATGCGCACGTTCGCATGGTGCTGAAATTTGCTGAACACCCGCCCCTGATTTTCTGGGACAGGCGAGGACTCGGCACCATTCGGCTGCTCACCAACGAAGAATTCTACCGCCGCTGCGGCCCTTCGGTGCTCGGCCCCGACGCCCTCACGTTGGCAGGAGCAGCATTCCATTCCGCCATTCACCATTCACGTCGGCCGATCAAGCAGGCCCTGCTGGACCAGCGTGTAACCGCCGGCATTGGGAATATTTACGCGGCCGAAATCCTCTTTGCCGCCGGCCTCGACCCCCGCAGCCGCTGCTGCCGGATCAGCCGAGCGGAGTGCGATACCATCGCCACGGTCACCCGGAAGATTCTGCGACGGGCAATTCGGCTGGAGGGCTCCTCCATTGGTGACGAAACCTACCGAACCGCCGATAGCCGACCGGGTCGGTATCAGCGGTGCCACCAGGTTTATGGCCGGGCGGGTGCGGCCTGTCCCCGTTGTGGGGCAATCATTCGCCGTATCGTGCAGGCCCAGCGATCGACTTTTTTTTGCCCGGGCTGCCAACGCCGAAAGTGAGTTCGAAGCACGCGGGCCTTTGATAGACTCAGTCGCACACAGTTGTGTCACTGGTCTGTTTTCACGGGAGCCTCGCTCATGGCACCGATTCATCACCCGAAAGCTGCTGCCCTAACCCGCCGCAAACTCCTCCGTGGCCTCTCGACCGCCGCAACAGGAACCGGTCTGGCCACTCTCATTCCGGGTGGCAGCCGACCGGAACTCTTTGCTGCAGAGCCGGTCGCAAAGCCAACCGCCGAAACCCTGGCGGGGCAACTGCACGCCTCACTCACGCCCCAGCAGCGGCGGGTGGTCTGTGTACCCTGGGACTACCGGCACCCGAAATTTGGTCTGTTGCGGACCCGCGTTGCCAACAACTGGCAGGCAACTACACCCGAAATCGCGGATGATTTTTTCACCGGTGAGCAGCAGGCCCTTGTCCGTGACATCTTCGAAAGCCTGATCACTCCGGATTGGCAGCCCCGCTTCGACAAGCAGTTAGAGGATGACTGCGGTGGCTTTGGCCGCTCCCAAAGCATCGCCCTGATCGGCGAGCCCGGCTCGGGGAAGTTCCAGTTCCTGCTCACCGGCCGACACATGACGCTGCGGTGTGACGGCGACTCGGCCGATCATGTCGCCTTCGGTGGCCCAATCTTCTACGGACACGATACCGGCAGCTTCACTGAGGAGCCGGCCCATCCCGGTAACGTTTTTTGGCCGCAGGCAGTCGCAGCCAATGAAGTCTTCGGCATGCTCGATGGCCGGCAACGGGCTGCTGCGTTGGTGCGACGGGCACCTCGCGAAAATGCAATCGCCTTTCCCGGCCAAACCAACCGCCCGGGTTTGTCAGTCAGCGATCTTTCAGCCGACCAGCGGGCCGAACTGGACCGGGTGGTGGCCCTGCTACTAGAGCCCTTCCGAACCGGTGACCAAGACGAGGTTCGTCGCTGCCTTGCCGCTCAGGGTGGGCTTGAGGCTTGCCGGATGGTGTTCTATCGCCAGGGTGACCTCGGTGGTGACGGCGTCTGGGACAACTGGCGATTGGAGGGCCCAGCGTTCGTCTGGCATTTCCGTGGGGCACCTCATGTGCATGTCTGGGTGAATATTGCCGACAGCCCCCAGGTGGCAACGAATGCCTGACTGCTGCGTGATCGGTGGCGGAGTAATCGGGCTGTCGATCGCCCGAGAACTTGCCGGCCGGGGCCTCACCGTCACGGTCATGAGCCGCGACGCAGCCAGCGCCACTGCCTCCTGGGCCGCCGGTGGAATCTTTCCGGCACAGCCTGAAATTGCTTTGGGGCCCGATGCCACCCCGCTCGAACAATTCACCGCCTTCAGCGACCGGCTCCACCGGCAGTGGGCAGCAGAATTGCAGGCCGAGACCGGCATCGACAACGGTCTACGGCAATGCGGCACACTCGCCCTGTCGATCGACGATGCCACCGCTGCTGAACTCTGTGACGATCTCACCCGCTGGCAGCGTCTGGGGATTCCCTGCGAAAGGGTCTCAGCAGCAGCCGTTGGCCGCCTTGCCCCGGCGTTGGCCGCTGCGGCCAACGCCGGCACGATACAGGGCGGCTGCTTTCTGCCGACCGAAACCCAATTGCGGCCGCCCCGGCATCTGGCCGCCCTGCACGCGTCGTGCCGAGCCCGCGGTGTCACTTTGATCGACCACTCTCGTGTCCTCGGATTTGATCTCGCTGACAACCGAATCGTTGCGGTTCGATACAGCAGTCCCAAAAGTGGACCAACAACGCTGCCAACGGAATGCGTCTGCCTTGCTACCGGAGCCTGGTCCGAGGGTCTGCTGGCCGACCTTGGGATCCAAATCCAGACCAAGCCCTGGCGAGGTCAGATCCTGCTGCATCGCACCGCCCCCGGATTGCTTACCCAGGTCGTAAATCTTGGTGCAGGGTTCGACTACCTCATTCCCCGGGAGGACGGCCGGCTCCTGATCGGCTCGACGATTGAGGACGTCGGTTTTGCCCCCATGACGACGCCGGCGACAATCGAGCGTCTGGAGCGACTCGTCAGGTTGCTGTTGCCTGAGACCCCGTTTGGAGCACCTGAACGCTCTTGGGCTGGCCTGCGTCCGGGCTCACCCGACGGCCTGCCGACCATCGGTCCGCTGCCGGGGATTGAAAACGGCTGGCTGGCAACCGGCCACTTCCGGGCAGGACTGCACCTGTCAACGGGCACCGCCGTGACCATGGCCGATCTGATGAGTGACTGCGAGCCGCCCCTGCCAACAGAGGCATTCTCAGCAACGCGGCATCGCGCCGGAGCCGTCACGCTGCCGCCAGGCTGAGCCGCTCGTGCATCCGTTCGATGTCTTCACAGCGGAGCCGGTGCTCCGGCTGGGTCGCTGCCACCAGCAGGACGGTTTCCAGCAGTTGGCCAATTGCCTGAGGAATGCCAGCAGCAATGGCATGAATCACGGACGGCACGCCAGCCTCAAACTGGTCGATCCCCGCCGCTGCCAGCCGGCTGGCCACCATTTCCTCAGTTTCATCACGCGTCCAAGCACGCAGTACAGCCCGAAGCTTGATCCGTTCGCCGAGATCTCGTTCGCGGGCCAGAAGCGTCAGCAGCCTGCCACGGCCGGCCAGTACAACTGACACAGTTGGAATCACCTCACCACACTGTTGCACGCACGCGGTCAACACTCCTTCGGCCGCCGCGTGCGCGTCGTCAATGAGTACCACCGGCGGCAGGGCAGCATCAACAGCTTGGCTACTGGCCAACGCCGGATAATCAGCCCTAGTGAGGCTTCGCACTGAACGCCACAGAACAGGATGACCAGCCTGCTCAAGTTCGGCGGCCAACCACCCCAAGACGGTGGTCACGCCAGTGCCCCCCGGCCCACTGAGTACAGCGAAGCCGCCTGGCTGCCGCACAGCGTAAAGCAGCCGGGCAACGGCCGGCTGCTGGTTGCCGACGGATGCACAATGGGGGGAACGGCTGCCACCCACCGCCCGTAGCTGGGTGGAATCACTCATGCCGCCCTCTGCCGGAAAGCGGGCATAAAATTGACGATCTCGCCGATTGCTTGAAGCCCACCCTTGGCAATCGCCGCATCCCGTGCTGGGTTTGGGGGCAGAGCGTGACGCCGCACCAATACGACCCCATCAAAGCCGAACATCTTGAGCGTAAGCTGCTGGGGCCGCAGCGGCCCCGGTGGAAACCAGATGCCAGCATCGACCAGCACCAGATCATCGGCGGCAGCCAGTCGAGGAAGGCGATCCTGCCAACTGGCGGCATCGCCGACTAATTCCTGCCACCAGGCAGATGCACTGCCAAAGCAGGCCACCTGCCAGCCCCGCTTTGCCAGCAGCAGGCTCAGTCCCTGCACCAGCGTTGTGCGGCCTTCCCCCGGCTGGTGACCAGCGATGGCAATGACCTGAGTGCCAGCCCGCCTCGCCTCTTCGACGGCCGTGACAACAGAGGCCCACTGCTCCGAAAAGTGATCGATGAGTCGCAGCAGCGTTGGATCAACAGTATCTGTGGAGGAATCACCGGCTGCTGTCACGGTTTCAGCAGCGACTACTGTCTCACCGGTAGTTGCTGGCAGGTCTGCAACGATTTCCGGCCGAATGTTCGGGCTCTTCTTCAAAGCACCAACTGGACGGGCAAGGCCCGGTCCATGCTTGGCAGCCGCGTCGAGAAAGGCTTGATCAAGCAGATCAACAGTCATTGT
>RFVE01000200.1 GCA_009922585.1 Planctomycetia bacterium | reverse complement strand
TGGGCCATACGGATCCCATGCGGGCGGTGGTGGTGAAAGGGGATAGCCGTAGGGTGACCCTTGCGCCTGCGCGATGCGGTCAAGCGACGAGGCTGCTGGTGGTGGCAGCTGCACCGTCTGCGCAGCGGCCTCCCGAGCAACGCTAAGTGTTGCCAGGCCGCAGCCGATCAACAGCAGCAAAAAGCAGCGCGGATGCACGCGGTCGACGACTCATGCAGAAAGGAATGGGCCGGAACCACCCGGAAGACCCCGGATACCGCCCCGGTCTGGGCGGGAAGTACCGCGCCGGCTCAATGGGGGTCAAGGTCGCCGCTTGCCCTGAGCCACCCCATTGCGTCCAATCCACCCGTCCTTCCCTCCTTCTCAGTAGTCGCCCCTTCAGCCACACCTGTGACATGGATCCATTACGACCACGCCAGCCACCAGCGGCTGTCGGTACAACGGCTGAGGCGGTGAATCTCCAGGCTGTCACCGGTCTGCCGACCGTCGAGTTTCATGACGTAATCGGTTCAACCATGGACCGGGCCCGGGAACTGGCAGCGATGCCTAGCGTGTCGCTGCCTGCTTTGGTGGTGGCCGGTCGACAGCATGCCGGCCGGGGTCGGCGGGCAGCGGCTTGGTGGCAGCCACCGGGCAGCCTGGCAATGACGCTGGTACTGGCGGTCGATCAGCTGAAGGCTCCCCTGCCGATCTGGTCACCTGCCTGTGGTCTCGCGGTGGCTGAGTCGATTGCTCAGCTGCAGTCGGAACTCATGCCACAGGTTCGCTGGCCCAATGATGTTGAGCTACACGGGAGAAAGCTCGCCGGGGTGCTCGTCGAAGTGACAACCATGGGTCGGCTCCTGATCGGCATTGGCATTAACACCCATGGATCGGCGGCCGATGCTCCCGCGGCCATCGCCGACCGGCTGACCACGTTGGCCGATGTCAGCGGCCAGCCACTCGCTCATGACCGGCTGCTGGCAGTGCTGATTCCTGCCCTGCAGATGATGATTGCCTGCACCGGAGAGCCGGCGGCGGTGGCTGAACTGGTTGAACGGTATCGGCAACGGTGCAGCCTGACTGGCCAGCGGGTGACTCTGTATGACGTGCTGGCCGAACCCGTATCAGGTATCGGCTCGGTGGCGGGACCGCTGCGTGCCGCCAGCCTCAGCGGAGTCTGCCTCGGTATCGAGGAGACTGGCCGGCTGGTGATTGAGTCAGCGGCTGGCAGACTGGCGATTGTGGCCGGCAGCCTCACTTCGGCTGATCAGGTCTGGACGGGATCAGTTTCAGTGACAGAAGCAGACTGACCCGTGGGCTTGCTGCTCGGCCGCCGGCTCCGCCGCACCGCGACGACGCAGAGTTCCCGGCCGCCTGTCGACAGCTGCTGCACCCGTGGCTGATACCCCCAGCTGGCAAACCGAGAGAGCCAGCCGTCGAGGTCTTCAGCCCGTGACCAGTCAGGCAGCTTCAGGGTTGCAATCACGCCACGGGGCCGCCGGCCGGAGGTCTTCAGCACCCGTTCCAACGCCGCCATGGTGCTGGTCGGATCGATATTCATGTCGGTGACCAGCCAGTCACAGCTCCGGAGATCCTTGACGCGGACATCACGGGCTCGTTTCTGCCAGTGGGTGAACCGCGGATGGTTGGCTACCCGCGGGTCGATGCTGGCGGGATCGACACCGATCACTTCGAGGCCGGCTGCGAGCAGCCGCTGGGCGGCACCGCCGGGCGCTGCACCGAGTTCACAGGCCCGCTGCGTTGGCTCAAGCGACAGTTCAAACCGGGCGATCGCTTCGTCAAGCTTCAGCCAGGCCCGGGAAACGGCCTCGGTTGGCAGGTTGCCCGGATAGCGGCCGCCGGGCCAGCAGTCAGCAGGCGTGTTGCTCTGATGCCAACCAATCCACCAGCGGTCGGCCGTGTCGATGACACAGTCAAGGATCAGGCTATTGGTTGGGAGGGTTGCGGGGACGGAGATAAGGCCGAGGGCTTGCGTCAGGGCTGTATGAATTGGCTCAGCTTCGAGGGCGAGCCGAAGATCCCGCTTCCAGACATGGACTGCCGCGAATGCAGCCTGGCCGGTCAAGATTCGGGCGGACTCCACCCGCTGTTGATCATTGTCACCGGTGACCTGTCCAAGGGTCCGGATGGCGGCTCGTGCAAAGACCAGCCGGTCGGCTAGCAGTGGTGGTACCGCTGCCTGTTGCCAAACGGCGGCCTGCTCGTCGGCATTGCTGCTGAACACCTCAGGGAGTCGGAATGAGACAAGCCCCCGCCGCCAGGCGGCTTTGCGGAGTTCAGGAAAACACTGCTGCTGCCGCCGCTCAAGGGCCTGTTCCGCGCCCCCCTGACAGCCGACCAGCAGAAAGCCGCTAGCCAGCAACTGCGGCGGAATGGCAGGACCACATGTCTCAGAGCTGGCAGTCATTGGCGGCAACCCCCGAGAGACCTTGGCTGAATTGGGGGCGGTTTCGTGGAAAAAGGCCAAGGAAGGCTTTTTCCACCAATCAATATTCCGCGGGTTCATTCCCGCAGTCAAAAACGAGGCCGGCCCGGGCGCCCAAGAGCCCGGGCCGGCCTTTCTCGTCAGAACAGCGGCATGGTCACTGCGATGTCAGACGAAAGCCCGCGAGCCAGAAAGCCCGTAGACAGTGCCCCCATCCGTCAACCGCCGCGCCACGCCGAAGACGGATCAGGCGTGGCCCTTCTTCTTGGCCACCTTCTTCTTGGCGACCTTCTTCTTGGCCACCTTCTTCTTGGCGACCTTCTTCTTAGCCACCTTCTTCTTGGCGACCTTCTTCTTAGCCACCTTCTTCTTGGCGACCTTCTTCTTGGCGACCTTCTTCTTAGCCATTGAATGGCTCCTTGCCACTGGCACCCGAACGATGAAACTGATTGCTTCCGTGGGTGCCGTACGTTGGAAGCAATCAACGTTTGCGATGCTGCCATGCAGTGAAAGCACTGGCACTGACAGCAACGCAAACAGAGTTTTCAGAAATTAGTCGAAAGACTGTCAAGAGAAGTCAGCAAAAATTTTTTTGCTGGCCAGGTTCCGGGGACGGTTCCGGTCTGAGTCAGTCTGGCTTCACTTAACCGATGCTGGGGACAGCTGGTAGAGGTTGAGATGCCTCTGTCGAGGTCTGCTCAGGATGAAGCAGGCTGCTCTGCCACCCAGCTTTCAAGCATGGCAAGCTGACGAAAAAACCCCTGTTCCGTGCATCCCAACGGACTTTTGAAGAAGCTTGCCAGCCACCCAAGCTGTCCCTGCTCACCGTTTTGACGGGCCCGGTCGACCAGCCGCACCAGATCGATCACGAGCGGTGCTGCCAGGATGGAATCACAGCCTTGCCAAGTGAATTGCATGGTCATTGGCGTTCCTAGAAAGCCTCGGAAGTGGATGTGATCCCAGGCAGTCTTCCAATCTCCAAGGCTCTCGATGTACTCAATTGAGACGTGTGTCTGTGGCGGTTTTGGCAGCAGGGCTCCCAGCAGGTGGTCCTTGCTTTTGACCTTGGCAGCCTTGTTGGCCGGGTCATCGAGAATCCGGCCATCGAGGTTGCCGAAGATGTTGTGGCCTACCCAACTCATGACGTCGAGATTCCGGGCAGCGAACATCGGGGCCAGCACACTCTTGAGCAGCGTCTCACCAGTTTTGCCATCGCAGCCGGCATGCGGTAAGCCGCGTTGGCGGGCCACCTCATCGAGTGCTCGAGGACTGGCACCTGTCGAGGGAGTGAAGTTGATGTAGGCGGCACCAGACTCAAAAGCAGCCAGTGCATAAAGGCTGCTGGCTGGTAGTGGGCTACCGACGTCGGCGGGCTGGTCGAGAGCTGGCTCGATTGCGGCAAAAGTGTCCGGAATTGTACCGTTCCAGGGGGGTTCGGTTGAGGCGAGGTTGACGACGACTACCCGATCCACCCTGGTGGTGGCCGCAAACTGCTGGATTGTCCGCCCACCACGATCGCATCACAGCTGACCAATGACAGATTTTGGAAGGGCTCGGTTTCAGTCAGCAGGCCAATCGGCTTGACGTGGCCACGGGCCAGCGCGGCCAGACCGGTCATGACGGTTGTCGCGACGCCACCCTTCGCGCCCACCAGCCAGAGTCCGACCTTCCCGCTCGCCATCAAAAGCTCCTCGTTTGTGCCGTGCTATCATCTCATAAGGGCCGCGAGACCGCTGCCCTGTCCGTAAGTATGCCACGCTGCCGACGGCTCTGCCGCCGGTGAGGGAAAGGAAAGACCGATTGATGGAACAGGCTGTATCGCTCCGATTGGCCACCCGGATGGCCTCCCTCGAACCTTCAGCCACGTTGGCGATGGCAGCCCGGGCAGGGGCAATGAAGGCGGAGGGCATCGACGTCATCGATCTTTCGGTCGGTGAGCCCGATTTCCCCACGCCGGCACAACGTCTTCACCGCGGTGCTCAACCCCGGGGATGAGGTGATTGTGCCGACGCCCTACTGGGTGAGCTATGCCGAACTGATCAAGCTGGCCGGGGCAGTGCCAGTGTTGCTGCCGACGACGCTTGAGGATGACTTCAAGCTGAAGCCAACTGCCCTGGCAGCCGCGGTGACATCGCAGACCCGGATGCTGCTGCTCTGCTCACCCAGTAACCCCACTGGTGTGGTCTACACCCGGTCTGAACTCGAGGCTCTGGCCGATGTGGCCCTTGACGCCAACCTGGTGGTCGTCTCGGACGAGATCTACGACCAGTTGGTTTTCGACGGTCGTGAGTCGGTGTCATTCCCAACCCTGCGGCCGGGGTTGGCAGAATGCTGTGTGGTGGTGGCCGGTGTCAGCAAGACCTATTCAATGACTGGCTGGCGAATCGGCTGGACGATCTCACCGGCCCCACTCGCCAAGGC
>RFVE01000199.1 GCA_009922585.1 Planctomycetia bacterium | reverse complement strand
CGACGGCAGTCGGGTGCCGCTGCCCAGCCTCGAAACGCCGATTGAGGCCTATCCAGGCATTCCGCTACGCAGCGACCGGCTGCGGGCCCGCCGCCGCAGCATGCGGACGAGCCCCAACGGTGAAGCGGGCATGGTCCCACCGGGTGGCATGTCGATCAGAATCATGCCGCAGTTGTCGGTTCCGCCCGACCCCGATGTCGTGCTGGCCCCGCCGCCCGTTGCCGAGCCGGTCGCCACCCCAGCCCCGGTCCGCCGCCGCTGGCGCCGGTAGAGACGTAGCGGCAGCTTTTTTATTCAGCCACTGCTTTTGCTATCGTCTGGCCAGGTGGACAAAGCTCATTGACGGCTTTGCCCGCGGGAAATCAAGCAAGCGAGGTGGCCGATGCTGCTGGGTGCGGTCTTCGAGCGGGAGGTGCGGTTTGCACCCCGGGCCCGAGGTCTGTTCATTGGTCGGGCAATCTACGCTGGTAGCCTGCTTGCCATCATCGCCACCTGCTGGCTGGTGCTGACCGGCACGCAGTCGATCAGCACCGTTGGCGACACCGCCCGCTTCGGCGCGACGCTGATGCGGACGCTCGCCCCGCTGCAACTCACGCTGGCCGTGCTCGCCGCCGCCATGACCGCCGCCGTGGCGGTGAGCGTTGAAAAGGATCGCCGCACGCTTGAACTGCTGCTGCTCAGCCGGCTGACCGAACGGGAACTGGTTCTCGGCAAGCTGGCCGCCAGCCTGCTACGCGTGCTGCTGATGCTGCTGTCGGCTATTCCTGTCTTTGGACTGGCGGCCTTGTTCGGCGGGGTCACGGTGCCACAGCTGGTCCGGCTGTTCGTGGTGACCACCGCAGCGGCCCTCGCCGCAGCCAGCATCGCCAACACCGTCGCCTTCTGGAAAGACACGACGTTTCAGGCAGTGGCCATTACCGCCTTCGCCCTCGTGGCCTGGGTGGTCTTGGGAGAAGCAATCGTCAGCTGGCAGGGGCCAGCCATTGCCGCCCAGCTGTCGCCGGCCCGGGCCATGTTCGCCGCCCTCGCCCCGGCGGGTGGGGGACTGCTGAGTTTTCTGGGCGTCTGCCTGGCAGTGATTGCCGGCACCAACCTGCTGGCCATCCGCCGCGTCCGGGCTTGGAACATGGCCCGCGAAGCCCGGCGGGCGGCCCAGGCACGAGCACAGGCTGGCCCCGCCAGCCGTCGACCGGCCCGTCAAGTCTGGGCAAATCCAGTGCTCTGGCGGGAGATCTGCACCAACGCCTACGGCCGCACCATCGTGATTGTCCGGCTGGCCTGGCTGCTGCTGTTTGCCGCGGCAGTGGCTGGCGTGATGGCCGAGGCCCGGGCCGATCGTCCCGACCGGTTTGCCGTGGCGGTGGCGGTGATTCCCATGGCGCTCGCCAGCCTGCTCGCCGTGACCGCCCTGGCAGTCACCAGTATCACCACCGAGCGGGACCGTGGCTCACTCGACCTGCTGCTGGTCAGCGATCTGGAGGCAAAGGAGTTCATCTGGGGGAAGCTCTTCGGCGTGTTGGTGGTCGCCCGCGAGGTGGTGCTGCTGCCGCTGCTCTTGTGCGTCGCTCTGGTGGCCAGCGGAGTCGCCTCACTTGAGAATGGGCTGTACCTCGTGCTCGGCACGGCCATCCTGCTGTTCTTCGCCGCCGTCCTCGGCATCCACGTCGGGCTGTCCTATCCGTCTTCGCGGCGGGCGATCGGCGTCGGGCTGGGTACCATCGCCTTCCTCTTCATCGGCGTCGCCACCGCGATGCGGATCATGGTGGCCTTCGGGTCGAGCTTTGAACTGCAGCTGGCTCCCTTCCTGGCGGTGATCGTGGGTGGCGCCATCGGCCTCTACGCCGCCCTCTCGGCCCGCAATCCCTCGCCGGCCATCGGCTGGGCCTCGGCGCTGCTGCCGGCGTTGACGTTCGTCGGCATTACCGGATTTCTGCAGGGCAACACGCTGCAAGTGCTGCTGGTGGCGGCAGTCGCCTATGGCTTTGCCACCGTCGCCCTGCTCGTCCCGGCCATCGGGGCCTTCGACCTGCTGACCGGCCGCACCACCGCCGGCGAGTAGCGGAACGCCAAACGCCGCGTCAACGGGCAGTGCAGCCGTCACCGCAGCAGCAGCGGCACGGCCTCAGCTTCAAGGGCAGCCAGACGGGTTGCTGCCTGCGGCGGCGCATCACCTTTCGCCACGGCCGCCCGGTAGCTTTCGAGAGCATCGTGCCGGCGGCCGAGCGACTCTTGCGCAAGCCCTTCGAGGGCCAGCACCTCGGCCGGCACCTGATTGGGCCCGTAGGTCTCCTCAAGCACCGCCAGCGTTGCGAGCGCCCGTTTAGGCCGCTCAAGCTGCCGGTAAACCTCTGCCGTATCCAGCAGCACCTCACGGTTGTCAGGCTCAAAGGCGAGCGAGTGCTGAAAATCAGCCAAAGCATTGACCGGCTGCCCACGGGCCAGGGCAACCTGACCGTGTAGATGCCAGGCTGCCGGCGACCGGGGAACCGTTCTCACCGCCTCCGACGCCAGCCGTTCGGCGTCGTCAAGCAGGCCCAACTCAAGGTACATCCGTCCCCCCTCAATGCAGAGATCGATGTCGGAGGGTGACAACTTGAGGGCCTCACCGATCTGGCCGACCGCCTCCATCTTCTCGCCCCGCTCCCAGAGCACCCGAGCATAGTGCTTGCGGGCATCGACGTCAGTTGGGCACCGCTGAACAGCCTGTTCAAGCAGCCCCTCCGCCTTGATCAGGTCGCCCGAGTCGGTGGCTGAAAGGCCGAGATTACTCAGCCGCCTGGCCTCGGCGAGCTGCTCAGGAGCGGGCCCGTTGCGGGGCACCAGCCGACAGCCCGCCGCCGCAACCGACAACAGAAGAAGAGCGGCAATGGGGACGCATCTGGCAACCATGAAAAAACGCCGGTGCCGAGGAAAGGTCGTGGCAAATCCCAACGACTGTAGGAGCAAATTGCATCCAAAAACAACGCCTTTGCCAGAAAAAGCCGGCGGATTGGTCCTGCCCGCCGCTTCGGCGGACGGGGCAGACAGGGCAGGCTGTGACGGTCATCCGCGTCCAGCGTGTGTCGGCAAACCGCAGTGGTTCTGGCTGCCGAAGAGTATGAGTTGGGGAAGGATCCGCCCCTCCCAGACGTGGGCCACGGACCGGCCTTTTTTCCCCTAAGCCATCTGTTTCAGCCTTTCCGATGACCAGCCGTCCCAAGCACTGCCGCCTTCTGCTGCCAGCGGCGGCTTGTGTGGTAGTGGTCGGCTGCGAGATCCGCGACGAGCAGGTCCGGATGAGGCCGCCAGCCAGGCTCCGCTGGCCCGATCCAATCACCCGTCGGCTGGACGCCGACACCACCCCTGCTGCGGGACAGACAGCCAGTACCATCGCCTTCGTGGAGAGCTGTGCTGCCGGACGGCGGCTGGCAGATGCCGGCAATAAGCCACTGCTGATCATCTTTCGGGCAACCTGGTGCCGCTGGTCTTCGGCCTTCACCCAGCAGACGCTCAGTGACCCAGCCATCGTCGCGCTCTCCGAACAGTTCGTCTGTGTCCAGGTTGATGCCGATCGCGATGGTGATGTCTGCCGCCGTTACGGCGTCACGCACTTTCCGACGGTCCTGATTCTCGCGGCCGACGACAGCGAGCTGACTCGTCGCAGCGGCCACACTCTCGCCGCTGACCTCCAGCCGCTGCTCAGGCAGGCCCTCAGCCCCCAACGCATGGCGGCGACAGTACCGCCCCCGATCCCTGAGCCGACCGCCACCCGATCGGCCCGCGACATTGACCGTGAACCCGAACAGCCCGTTCAAACGGCAACCGTCCCGCCCAACACAATTGGTCGCTGAACAGCCAGCCGACGATACCGGCAGGAGTCTGACCAGTATCCCCATCTCTGCCGAGCAACCGCCGCATGCCCTCCACCGCCACGCCTAGCCGCGACTACCACGCCTACCCTTGGTGGAGCCCCCGGTTCTGGCACGGCATGCCCTTGGGGGTCTGGCTCGACCTGCTGCGGGAGAATCGCTGGAACGTGGCCCCCAGCCGGCTTGGGCTGCTCGGCACGATCACCGCAGCCGCTGCCTTCAACTCGCTGGCCGAGCCGCTCTGCCGGGCCCGGTTCCAACGGCAACTGGCCGAGCCACCACCAACCGAACCACCGGTCTTCATCATCGGCCACTGGCGCAGCGGCACGACGCTGCTACACGAGATCCTGATGCTTGACGACCGCTTCTGCTGTCCGTCGACCTATCAGTGTTTTGCCGCCGGCCACTTCCTGCTGACCGAGTGGCTGGTGACATCGACCCTGGGCTGGATCATGCCGGCGAAACGGCCGATGGACAACGTCGCTGCTGGCTGGCACCGTCCGCAGGAGGACGAATTCGCTCTGGCCAATATGGGCGTGCCGTCCCCCTACCGGCGAATGGCATTTCCTGAGACGACCCCCGCCGAGCCGACGGCCCTCGACCTTGAAACACTGTCGCCCGATGAGTTGGCCCGTTGGCGGGGGGCCCTCCGCCGGTTCCTGGCGATGCTGGCCGTGCGGGACGCCCGCCGGCCGGTGCTCAAGAGCCCGCCCCACACCGCCCGCATGGCGGTACTGGCAGAGATGTTTCCCGGCGCGCGGTTTCTGCACATTGTCCGTGACCCCTTTGTGGTTTTCCCCTCTACCAAGCGGCTGTGGGAGTCGCTGCACCATGTGCAGGCGATGCAGATCGACTCGGGGGCCGAGGCCGAGGAATATGTCTTTCGCTGCTTTGACACAATGTACGCCGCTTTCGAGCGGGACCGGCCGCGGCTGGCTGAGGGGCAGCTGCATGAGATTCACTACGAAGATCTGGTAGCCGACCCCGTGACCAAAATGGAGGAGGCCTACGAC
>RFVE01000198.1 GCA_009922585.1 Planctomycetia bacterium | reverse complement strand
GGGCAAGCAAACCAGCAGTTCACGCTGACGTTCACGGATGGAAAGGCCACCTGGACGCAATCGTTGAGTGACTGGTGCGATCCGAGTACCTACCCGAATGAGTCGATCCTCTCGACACAGTCGTACCGCAACACCGTCTCGGGGGGCACCGACGCCACGACGAACCACATCTACAGCTACGGCTATACCCTGCCTGAGGGCAAAACGCTCGAAAGCATCACGCTCCCAAACAACCCCAACGTCTGCATTTTCGGGGCCGCCCTGTCCGACCCCACGGCGGTCGATCTTTCTGGGAACTGGAACGCGTATGGATTGGTGGTGGCCAACAATCAAGTGCCCAACAGCCAGGGGTTTGATGGGCACGGCAACTACTACAACGCCAACTACGACGGGTCGAGCCTCGGCGTTGAAACAAGTTCGAACTCCGACTTTGACTTTATCCAGATCACCTGGGGCGGTGCCACGTTTGATCTCGGGCCCGCACCAAACCGCCGCAGCCAGTCGAATAATCAAAACGGCAACGACAACTTTGTGCAGGCCGACGGCCAGACAATCAATGTCGTCAGCGGCAACTTTTCAACGCTGCTGATGATTGGTGCGGCGGCCAACGGCAACCAGAACAATCAGCCAATCACGCTGACCTTCACCGATGACTCAACGACCACGTGGACGCAAACGTTCACCGACTGGGCCAACGGCAACGGCAACAAGAACAACTCGCCACCGTCAGGCAGCACACTGGCGTCAACAAACGAGGCGCTCGTCGCCACCACAACGTTGGTCAACCAGGTTGGCAACAACCAGTCTGGCTACAACCGGTTTGTGTATGGCTACAGCTTCGACATTCCAACCGGCAAGACGCTCGAAAGCATCACCCTGCCGAGCAACCGCAACGTCGGCATTCTGGGAATGGCGCTCGTGTAGCGGATAGAGGCGTCGTCCGCACCACAAAACCTCGCGAGGCGGCCGGACTAGGAGAGACTCTGCGCCGACACGAGAAAAACGCCACTTCAATGAGAAGCCAGGCGTTCCTGGAGCGACTCGTTGGGGCCCGGTACACCGGGCACTCAGCTTAGGAGCCGCTCATCAGCCGGGCAATGCTGGCGGACGTGCCATTGACAGGGCTATCCTTCGCTGGCACGTTAGGGCAATTCCACCCTCCGGTCTGTCCTCAGTGATTCCACGACCGCCGCACCAGAGCGAGCCGCTGCACTCCGCCCTCATCCAGCAGGTGCTGGATCAGCTGCACCGGGAGCTGCTCCCCTGCCGGGAGGGGAAGCCGGCGGACTACATCCCTGAGCTAGCCAAAGCCGCTCCCGACAATTTCGCTATCGTGCTGGCCACCGCCGATGGCCGGGTCTATGCCGTTGGCGATGGGGACACCGCCTTCACGATCCAGTCGATTTCCAAGCCTTTCATGTATGGGCTTGCCCTGCGTCTGCTCTCGCCGCCGTTCATGCGGAAGAAGGTGGGAGTGGAGCCGTCGGGCGACTCCTTCAACGCCATCAGCCTCGACCCCCAGTCCGGCATTCCCCGCAACCCGATGATCAATGCCGGGGCCATCGCCACGGCGGCCCAGGTGTGGCACCACGAACGCGACGGGGCCGAAGCCACCATTTTGGCCTTCTTCTCGGCCCTGGCCGGACGTCCCCTGAGCGTGAATCGAGCCGTATATGCATCCGAACGGGAGACGGGGCACCGCAACCGGGCCATCAGCCACCTGCTCCGCAATGCCGCAGTGATCGAGGAGGAGCCGGAGCCGGGGCTGGACCTCTATTTTCGCCAGTGCTCGATCGACGTCACCTGCCGTGACCTGGCTGTGATGGCCGCAACCCTGGCCTGCCAGGGGCGCAACCCCCTGACCCAGGAGCAGCCCCTGGATGCCGCCACCACCACCAAGGTGCTGGCGGTGATGGGGAGCTGCGGCATGTACGACTACGCCGGCCAGTGGCTATACGACGTGGGCATGCCGGCCAAGAGTGGCGTGGGCGGGGGCGTTCTGGCGGTGGTGCCGGGCCGGCTGGGGATCGCGGTGTTCTCACCCAGGCTCGACCCCTTCGGCAACAGCGTGAGAGGCATCGCCGCCTGCCGGCGCCTGTCGGAGGTCCTGGGCCTGCACCTTTTTGACCGGAACCCCCTGGGCCAGTCCGCCGTGCGCAGCCGCTATCGGGGAACCGAGCGGCGCTCCCGCTGCTGGCGCAGCCAGGCGGAGGCCGCCTGGCTCGATCCCCGCCGGGGAAGAATCGCGATCGTGCAGGCCCAGGGGGTGCTCGACTTCGCGGCCATGGAACAGCTGCTGGCCGAGCTGGGCAGTTGCGCAGCCGGCACGGCCGTGATCGTGCTCGATCTGGGCCAGGTGGTCGAGCTGCCTGCCTCAGAGGCTGCGCTGCTGGGCCTCCAGGCCGAGCAGCACCGCAATGGCGAGACACCTCTGCTGCTCTGCCGGGCTGACCACCTGGGGCCGCCAGCCGCCCTGGCAGCGGTTCCCTGCTTCACCAGCCTCGATCTCGCCCTGGAAGCGGCGGAAGATCACCTGCTGAGCCTGCGCCCGTCCAGCCCCAACGACAGTACGGATTCGCCGGCGACCTCTGAGAGTCTGCTCGATCGCCTGGCCCCCGAGCACCAGGCCGCCATCAAAGCGCTGCTAAAGCTGCGCCAGTACGGCCCGGGGGAACAGGTGATGGTCCATCTCCAGGCAAGCCACCACTTGTTCATCGTGGCAACCGGACGCTTCAGCCTCTTCCTGCCTATCCAGCGGGACGGATCCCATTTGGCTTCCGCCCGGATGGCCACCTTTACCTCCGGGATGGTGTTCGGCGATGCAGGCTTCCTGTCTGGACGGCCGCGGCTGGCAGATGTGGTGGCCGACACCGATGGAAGCTGCTGGGTCCTGGATCGCCGCGATTTCGATCGACTTCAGCTCAGCACTCCAGCCGCTGCCATGGCCCTGCTGAGCCAGATCGCCCTAGACCTGGGCGACAAACTGGCCCTCTGCGGTCAGCAGCTGACCTTGGCTGAACATCTCTAAAGCCGGCCGCTGCCGCCAGCTATGGCCGAAACTGGAGCCATGACCGCGACACAGGCCGTGCCGCCGCGGCGGCGGCACGAGGTCAGCGAGCCGGTCGAGGAACTGAAATGGCGAAAGCTCAACGACGCCGCTAACGCCCGGCCGTGTGGTCTTCCGCCCGCGTCCCGGGCCGACCCAGTTGTCCGCCTTGTGTCGGGGGAGCACGTAGTGGACGCAGGCGATGCGACCGTCTTCGCCGCGGATCAAGGAGAGCCGCTCCAGCGCGAACGGCGGCCGGGCACAGTATCGCAGCAGGTGCTCGAGACTCTGAAAATAGCTCGGCACGTCGCGGTCGATGAGCGTGATCCGGACGCTGGCGTCAATCGAAAACCCAGACCCCCAGCGACGGGTGACGCAACGAGCTACAGCATCACCATGAACAACAACGCAGGGACGGGAGGTTAATCGAACGCGTACGTGACGTCCAACACGTCCTGCACATTGACGGGGCTTTCGCCCGCCAACCGCTTCTTGGTTTCTGTGACGGCCTCAAACGTAGAGGGCGGCTCTTCCTCGGAACACGTCAGTGTTGGGCAAGCACCGATTCGCGCTGGTAATTGGTCCCTTTGCCCTCACCGCGGGCCTGGACGGGTCGATCTGGGTGGCGCCGTTATCGGTTAGTGCAGTTATTTGGGTCGGCGTCCCCTGAAGTGGCATGCCCTGGAGAGGCGTGCCGATATCAAACCCGTTTTGGTGTACGGGTGGCAAACGTGGTCCTAGCGTTGACTTCAAGGGGGATACGATGACGTGGCTTCCGACTGGGTGTGCCCTGGCAATAGCTCTGGTGTTGAGCCACACGGCTTTCGCGGGTCCGTTTGAGGGATTTCGTGAGATTTCCTCCTCTGCGTCCGCACAGGACGTCGACATCGGAGCGGTCCTCCAGCCTATCGGCCTGACTCGCGGGGATGATGGCGCCACACGTCGCTGGTATGTGTCGCCGATTATCGGTGCGTCCTGGGGGCAGTTCACCTATCCCGGGGAGCCCGCGAGTCAAAACGAATACGCAGAAAGCTTCACCGCCGGTGGTGCGGTCGGCATGGCCTTTTCCCGCCCCCGAGGCCAGTGGCGGGTCGAAGTGGCGGGTCGATATCGCGACGGGATACAGAACGAGTTTGGACAAGAGTCAACAGACAACTGGTCGGTCTTGTGCAATGCGTGGCGGGATGTCTCCATCACGAAAAAGTTTGGACTCTATGGCGGTGGAGGAATCGGCGCTGGCGGCTATCGATGGTCGAGCGACGTTATCTTCGGAAATGAAGCGATCCTTGCCGATGTTCAGGCGACGCAATTTGCGTGGCAGGCTGGCGGTGGCGTGGTGTATGCGGTGAGCGACCGGATCACGCTCGACCTCGGGTACCGCTTTTATTCGTTGAACGAGGTGAGGTTTGTCATCCCGTCCAACGGCGGCCTGTACGACTCGCAGTTTTCCGCGAACGAACTCCTGTTTCAGATCAGAATCTACGAGCCATTTCGTGGCAGAGGCTAACTGGCCGTGGAAAAAGCCATCGATGGCCTTCCGCTTGGGCAACACCCGAAAACGCCAGGGGTTTTCGGGGTTGCCGATCGCCGCATCCTGCGGCGGTAGACTTTCTCCGTAGTCTGCTTAGTGGCTTCACGCTCAAGCAGAATCCCGTTGTCGCCTCGGCTGGTGGTATTCATCTCGACACCACTGCCGAAGGTGCACTCGGCAACCAGACGGATCATGCGATCTACCTGAACTTCTCCGACGGCGGCAGCCTCCGCTGGACGCAATCGTTCACGGACTGGGCCAACAGCAATGGCAACAAGGACAAC
>RFVE01000197.1 GCA_009922585.1 Planctomycetia bacterium | reverse complement strand
CTCGGTGTAGGGCACCTTGACCGTGTAGGTCTCCTCGACCTGCTCGGTATAGGGCACCTTGACCGTGTAGGTAGTGGTCTTCTCTTCCTTGACCGGCACCATCACCGTGTAGGTCTGCTCGACCTGCTCGGTGTAGGGCACCTTGACGGTCCAACTTGTCGACCGCTCTTCCTTGACTGGCACCATCACCGTGTAGGTCTTCTCGATCTCTTCGGTGTAGGGCACCTTCACCTGATACTCCTCGGTGCGGGTCTCCGGCACCATGGTCTTGACGGTGTACTCGACCGTCTTTGTCCGCTGCTCCGGCACCATGACGGTGTAGGTTCGCGTCCGCTGCTCGGTGCGAGGTACCCGCTTCTTGACCGTGTAGGTCCGAGTCCGCTCCTCCGTCGTCCACTCGGTGCACTCGACATCCCGCATTTCGGTGACGTTCCGCCACCGCTTCACGGTCTTGGTGCAGGCCGAACAGGCGTCATCCTCGACCACCACCTCGGCCGACTCGACCACGGGAGTAGCCGTTTCACCGGCTAGCACCGAGCCGTCGGGGAGCGCCGGCCCTTCAGCGGCCCGAACAAACCCGCCTCCTACACAAACCCCAGCCGCGGCAACCCACGGCAGGAATCGCACTCTCAAACGCATCTTCACGGAAACCTCCTGATGGAAAGCTGTGTGTACGAAAACCAGAAACAGTCCCAGACGCAGCAGCTTGGCTACCGTCCGACTGCCGTCCTGCCTTCACTGCCCGGATGAGTCACCTTGGGCAGGGGGAAGCAGGACCGCACCGGCCGCAGCCTGGGGAGGGTCGGCAGTTCTTGCGCCGCGAGGAGACTCACCCCAGAGAATCGAGATTCTCTGACCAGGAAAGTCAGCCTGTTTTGAAATCGTCGGGCTGTGCCGGTGGTGCCGCTGGTGCGGTGGGCGGGCGATCAGTCGGGCGAGGGGTCATCGGCCCGCCCTCGCAGCAGGTCTCAAGGATCGCCCCACACTGCCGGCAATGGAGCTTGGCCCGAATTTCATGGGTCGGGCCGCCGCAGATGGGGCAACTTCCGCAGGAAACGGTCACAGGTTCATCCCCAAAAAGCCACCGGCGGCATCGCTGGCGGCCTGTTCCCGCTCGAGCCGGTCTGCTTCAGCCATTCAACTGCCGGCTGGGTCAGCCAATCGCAGGTCTCAGTATCGAGACAGACTGCCAGATCACTGCCCACCGTGCGGCTGTCGGTTTCATCTGTGATGACGGTTCCCTCGAAAGCGAATCGCACCCAGCCGGTCTCGGGATTGTTGGTGAACCGGAACGTGCAGTTGGCGTCGGTAAGATAGTAGGTGTTCCGGGTACCGTGGCGAGTGATCGCCTCCTGGAACCGTTCAGCCCGCCGCCGAAAGGTGGGCGAGGCGTCGAGCGGAACGTCGAGCCGGGGAAAGCTCCGCAGTGGCGTGCAGTCAAACGTGATCTCGACGGGTGGTTCCACGACATGCACCTCTTTCAAAAAAACTACCTGCGGTGGCCGAGGTTGCGATCAACGCCGCGCTTGACGAGGTGGTCCGACTCGAGCAGATTCTTTCCGACTACCTGCCTGCGAGTGAACTCTCACAGTTGTCAGCCGCAGCCCCAACCGCAACGCCGGTGGCCGTCAGCGATGACCTCTGGCGGGTGCTTATGCGGTCGGTTGCCCTGCGGGATGCCAGCGGCGGTGCGTTCGACCCGACTGTCGGAACGTTGACCACCCTCTGGAAACGGGCCCGCCGAAGTGGCCGCCTGCCGACTCAGCAGCGGCTGGAAACGGCCCGGCAGGCTGTCGGCCCTCAAACGCTGCGACTCGATCCTGATGAGCAGGCGGTCGAACTAAAAGCGGCCGGCATGCGGCTCGACCTCGGTGGTATCGGCATGGGCTATGCGATCGACCGGGCCCTGGCGGTATTGCGGCAGCGGCAGGTCGGGGCGGCGATGGTTGATGCGTCTGGTGATATCGGCGTCATCGGCAAGCCCCCCGGGACGACCGGCTGGCGGATCGAGCTCGACCCGCTGGGCCGCCGCGGTGCTCAAGCCAATGGTGAAGAGATGGCTATGCCGCTGGTGCTCAGCCTTGTTGATGCCGCGATTACGACCTCGGGGGATGCCTTTCAGGCGGTCGAGATCGACGGGGTTCGCTACAGCCATATTGTCGATCCGCGGACTGGTCTGGGTGTGATCGGCTCCACCGGCGTGACGGTGATCGCGGCAGACGCCACCACGGCTGATGGGTTGGCGACGACGTTGAGTGTCTTGGGACCAGCGGCGGGCCTGCCTCTCGTGGAGGCGACCCACGCCGCCGCAGCGCGGTTTGTCCAGCTGGAGGATGGGCAGCCTGCGGTGACTGAGTCGAGCCGCTGGCCTCATGAGCAGCCATCCCCTCCCTATCCTGCCACAAATGCGGCGGGATCCTAACGGCTGACGCAAGTTTGCGGGTTATGGCGTCGATACCAATTGTGCTGTCGCTGCGCCCTGGGGCGTGCGAAACAGCGGGGACGGCCCGGGGGGGTGCCGGACCACGAAGGCCCGTTACGGAATCGACGGGACCGCGGCCGAATCCGGCCGCGACCGGTTCCGGGACGCCTTCCCTCCAGGGCGCAGCGGCGGCTTGTTGATACGTGTCAGCGGGTCAGCCGAACGGCTGGCTCCCCGACGAGTTCGATTCCGCTAACAGCTAAAGAAGCCCCTCGTGAACAGCCTGCTGCGACAACTCTGGGCCGCCGCTACCGGCATCGCGATCGTAGCCAGCGGATGCGCGCCGCGTCAGCCGTTCTATTTTTTCGAAGACGGTGACCTTTCGCACTACGTCGGGGCCGTCCAGAAGATTGAATATCCCGACTCCTGCCAGGACCCGCTTGATGAGGCGGCTGGCACCCTGGAGCCACTGACACTATCGAACTCGAACTTCGAGGAGATCTGGGAACTCAGCCTTGAGGAGGCGATCCGGACGGCGCTGGCTCCTTGTTGACGGCCCCTGATGCCACGCCGACGGTCTACGATCCAGCCCTCGTTGAGACTGATCCCTTCCGCGGTGTCGAGAGCGCACTCGCCCTCTTCGACGTCCAACTGTCGAGTTCACTCACCTGGGACCGACAGAACCGGCCTGCGAACGTCAGTAACTTTTCTGGTGACTTCAGGTTTTTTCAACAACACATTCTTGGTGACACGGGAAATTGGAGGACCGGGCTGCAGAAGCGAACGGCAACCGGTGCAACATTTGGTGTTTCAAATGAAATTTTATACGACAATCAAAACCAACCAATTCGGCAGATTCCATCAAGTTGGTCGACGCAATACGACTTCAGTTTCCAGCAACCGTTACTCCAAGGTGCAGGCCTTACTTACAACCGTATCGCCGGGCCTGATGCCTTCGAGAACCTCTACGGCCGGCCCAACTTCCGTGGTGTGCTGCTCGCCCGAGTCAATGCGGACATCTCCTTGGCCGACTTTGAAATTGGTGTCCGCAATCTGGTGAGTGATACCGAGCAGGCTTACTGGGAGCTCTACTTTGCCTATCGTGACCTTGAAGCCCGCAAGATCGGCCGTGACAGCGCCCTTGAGGCTTGGCGGCGGGTTCATGCCCTTTACGTCGAGCAGTCCCGCGGCGGTGAGGCCGATAAGGAAGCGCAGGCTCGCGAGCAATATTTCTTCTTCCGGAGCGAGGTTGAACAGTCACTCAACTCTGTTTACAGCGCTGAGAACCGACTGCGGTACATGATGGGCATTTCGTCCTCTGACGGCCGGCTAATTCGCCCGGCGGACGAGCCAACCACGGCCCGGGTTGCATTCGATTGGCAGCAGTCTCTCGTCGAGGCCTTATCACGGTCAGCCGAACTTCGACGGCAGAAGTGGCGAATCAAACAGCGAGAACTAGAGCTGACCGCAGCGAAGAACCTCGTTTTGCCCCGACTCGATCTGATTGGTTTATGGCGGTTTCGTGGAATGGGTGCTGATTTGCTCGGATCCAATAACTCCTATGACGCCAATCCCATTCCGAACCCAACACCGCCACCTGCGCAAATTGCATCTCCATTACCTGGGACAAATGCGTACAGCACGCTCCTACAGGGTGAGTTCCAAGAATGGCAGGCTGGAGCCCAGTTCCTGATGCCGCTCGGCTTCCGTCGCGAACTCGCCACGGTGCGGCATCACCAGCTCCAGCTGGCCAAGGCCCGGGCTCAATTGCAGGATGAAGAGCTGGAAGTCTCACACGCCTTGGTCGAGGCGATTCGCAACATTGACACCAACTTTGCCCTCGCGCAGACCAACTTCAACCGCCGGGTAGCAGCTGAACGACAGGTGGAGGCAGTGCAGGCAGCCTACGACGCCGGCACCACGACCTTTGACCAGCTACTCCAGGCCCAGCGGCTGCGGGCTCAGGCTGAGAGTGCCTACTTCCGTTCACTGGTTGATTACAACCGCTCGATCGCTCAGTTCCATTTCCGCAAGGGCTCGTTGCTGGAATACAACGGCGTGTTCCTCTCGGAGGGTCCGTGGCCGGGCAAGGCCTACTTCGATGCCCATCGCCGGGCCCGTCAGCGGGATGCCAGTATCTATCTTGACTACCGCCACTCGCGGCCGGGTGTCTTCAGCCGTGGCCCAATCACCCAGCAGTTCAACGCAGTTGGTGCGGCCGCCAACGCGATGCAGTTGCCCCCCCGCGATCCAGCCACCCGCGAGCTGCCGGCGAAGCTTCCAGAGGGTCTTGATCCGGCAGCGGAGGAGTTGCCGACGCCGGCACCGGCAGATGATGCCCCGAGCTTCCCCGCTGCTGCTGCTGGTTTTCCGGGCGAGGAGATGGTGCCTCCGTCGCTGCTCGGAACCGGCGGCGGTTCAGCCATCGACGCGGTTGGCCCGGCATCGACAGATCAGGCAGTCGCAGCGAACGCAGC
>RFVE01000196.1 GCA_009922585.1 Planctomycetia bacterium | reverse complement strand
CCCCTCCCGCCGCTTCAACAGCGGTCTGCCGGCTGAGCATGGCTGCCGTCTCCGGCTGGCTTTTTTCACCTCCGGCAAGCACCCAGGTATCTTTGCTGCCACCCCCCTGTGAGCTGTTGACCACAAGGCTGCCACGAGGCAGCGCTACTCTGGTCAGGCCACCAGGCGTCACCACCACTCGTTCGCCACAGAGCACAAAAGGCCGCAGGTCGATATGCCGCCCCTCCAGACGACCATCGATGAAGGTGGGGTGGGTCGAGAGTTGGATCGTCGGCTGGGCGATGAAATCTCGTGGATTGGCTCTGATCTGATCACGAAACGCTTCCCGCTGGGCCTTGGTGGAACTTGGGCCCACGAGCATGCCGTAGCCCCCAGACTCATTGACCCGTTTGACAACAAGGCTTTCCAAATTGGCCAGCACATGGTCAAGCTGAGAAGGAATGGATGGACGAAACGTCTCGACGTTGTTGATGAGCGGATCCTGCTTCAGGTAGTAACGAATCATTTCCGGCACGAATGGGTAGATGCCCTTGTCGTCGGCGATGCCGGTTCCAATGCTGTTGGCGAGGGCTACATTTCCGGCACGATAAGCATTGACAAGCCCAGGCACCCCCAAGGCACTGTCTGGCCGAAAAGTAAGCGGATCAAGAAAATCATCGTCGATCCGTCGATAGATCGTGTCGACTTGCCGCAAACCACGGGTTGTCCGCATGAAGACCCGGTTGTTGTCGACCTGTAGATCCCGCCCCTCAACGAGTTCGATGCCCATTCGCTGGGCAAGAAAGCTGTGCTCGAAGTAGGCCGAGTTGTACATGCCGGGGCTGAGCAAAACTGCGGTCGGGTCGGCCGCCGACTCCGGGGCAACATACCGCAGCACCTCGAGCAGGGTGGTTGGATACTCGTCGTTGGGCAGCACGTCGTAGCGGTTGAAGAGGGAGGGGAAGACCCGTTTGAGGACCTGCCGGTTCTGCAGCATGTAACTGACCCCCGACGGAGTGCGGGCGTTGTCCTCCAGAACGAGGTATTCACCGTCCGCGGCCCGGATCAGGTCGCTGCCACAGATATGCACGTAGATCCGGCGGGGCACATCGACCCCGACGAACTCTCGCCGGAATGAAATGCCCTGCAACACCAGTTGCGGCGGCACGATCCGGTCTCGGAGAATGAACTGGTCGTGATAGATATCCCAGAGAAAAAGGTTGAGGGCATTGATTCGCTGAATTAGTCCCGCCTCGATCTGCTGCCACTCATCCGCCGGAATGATTCTCGGCATCGGATCCATCGGCCAGACCCGCTCGATACCCTCTTCCGCTCGGTAGACCGTAAAGCCGACGCCATCCTGCCGCATCGACAGGTCGGTCATAGCCTTTCGGCGACGGAAGTCGTCCGCCGTCGTAAACCGCAATGAGTCGCGGAGGGCGGCGTAATGAGGCCGCACTGCATCGCCGCGCGGAAACATTTCGTCGTACGCAGCGGTCAGTTCATAGTCTGTCCAAAGCGGGGACGGCCGGGCCGAATTCACCACTGGCCCACCTTGTTCCGCCATCGTCTCCGCCTTCCTGGTCGGCACGCCATCTGCCGCAATGGTTTTGGCCCAGCACCCAAACGCACAGGGCCTACCTGCCGCCTGCTGGCCAAGCAGGCCTGCCCGCCAACGTGGCAACCGCTGGCCATACAGGATCCTTAGGCAGGCTCCAAAAGCCTGCCGGCCGTTCGTGTAAGCTATGCTGCAAATCGCATACCGGGAATACCTCCTTCATTCCTGCCCCGAGAACCGCTTCTCATGACTTACTGCCTCGGCATCCGGACCCACGAGGGCCTCGTCCTCGCCTCTGACTCCCGCACCAACGCCGGCATCGACCAGATTAATGTCTGCTGCAAAATGCACAGTTTCGTGATCCCGGGTGAACGGGTCTTTTCGGTGCTCTCGAGCGGCAGTCTCTCCCTGACGCAATCGATTGTGACCAGAATCCGTCAGGAATTTGAGCACGGCAGGGGGCTGGCCGAGGTCGAATCGTTTTACGACGCCGCCCGCTGCGTTGGCCGGCACATCCGCGAGATCAGCGAGATCGACCGGACGGCAATGGAACGGGATAACATCGCCTTCGCCGTTAGTTTTCTGGTTGGGGGGCAAATTGGCCACGAGCCGCCCCAACTCTACATGATCTACGCTCAGGGTAATCCCCTCCGGTGTACCCGTAGCGCCCCCTTCCTGCAGATTGGCGAGACCAAATACGGCCGACCGATTCTCGACCGGGGCATCCGGTACGACGAGACTTCATTGGAGCAGGCTGCAAAGTACGCAATTATCTCGCTCGACTCGACCATGCGGTCAAACGTTGCCGTCGGGCCACCGATCGACATGATGGTCTACCGCAACGACGAACTCGCAATCCGGACCTACCGGCGATTCCAACCGGAGGACGAGGCGCTCTTCGGCATTCGCTCACAGTGGGAGCAGGGGTTGCGGTCGGTCATCTCCACCCTGCCGGATATTGATTTCGGCAGCCCAGGGTCGGACATCGAAAATGGCAGCACCTGCCTGCTGAAAAATCCTGACTGAACCCCTCAGGCGGCCCTGCCGGACACCGCCTCTTTGTTGATTGAACGGCCCAGCCGCCGACGACTGCTGCCAGCCGGCTTCGATTCAATTACCGTCGGCTCCGGGTGCACCTCAAGGCGGTTCCGCAAACTCTGGGCAAGCGTTGCGCCAAAATCTTCTTCCCGCGTCCGGCTACCGACATCTTCCATCGCATCGGCGAAGCCCAGCACAACTGCCTGCCGCACTCCTGCGCGAACCCACTCAAACAGACTCATGGCATGCATCCCTGCATTTTTTTGGATTGGCACGGGGCACTCGCATACACCCGCGGCCAGCCGCCTGCTCCGGCGCGACGGCTGCTGCTCACCTTGAATATCGACTGTCTTACCACCAGAAGTCGATCAGTTGCCGAAGCCGGGCGGTGTCAGGAAAGTGGGGCAGACTCTACCGGTCGGCCTGCGCAAACCAGGCACATATCGTCACTGCGAACCTGGCCGGCCGCGTACCGCTCCACATCCCCCAACAACCGCCGCCCAATGGCTTCCGGAGTTTCGGCGGGTTCTGCGAGCACCTTTTCCATCCGCTCAAAACCATAGGGAACCTGTTGATGATCCATCGCCTCGCTAATGCCGTCGGTGTAGAAAACGAGGGTGCCGCCGGGGGGCACTGCGACTTCTGCCGCCTCATAGACATAGGTCGGGTCGACGCCCAGCGGCAGGCCCGTCTCCTCGAGCCCGACTGCTTGGACTGTGCCGTCAGCCAGCCGCAGAAAGGTGGGTAGATGCCCAGCCGAAACAAGACAGACAACATGGCTGGCTGGATCGAGCACGGCCACAACGAAGGTCGCAAAGCGGTCATCCCAGCCGCTTCGCATAAAGCTGGCGTTGAGCCTGGTCACCGCCTTGGCGACATCTGGCTCAATTGCCAACGTATAGCGAACATCGGCTGAAAGAGCGGCCATCACGAGAGCAGCAGAAACCCCCTTGCCGGAGACATCAGCCAGAACAACCGCCACGCGGCCATCGGCGAGAGGCACATACGAGAAATAGTCTCCCCCCACCTGATGGGCTGGCTCATAAAAGTCAAAGATTTGGTACCCCTCAACTTCCGGTGGCACCGAGGGTAGCAATCCCTGCTGCACTCGGTGGGCCAGTTCAAGATCTCGTTTGAATTGCTCCTGCGCGATCTTTTCATCGTGGGCCGTCGCTTGCTCAACCGCCTTGGCGGCCTGCCCGGCAATACCAGCCAGCACCTCAAGGTCTTCCTGGCTGAAGCCATTGCGAATATCGCGAGAGTCAACCTGCAGCACACCAAGCACAGTGCCCGCTGAACCGATAAAGGGGACACACATCACCGAGCGAATGTTGCAGTCGACGATGCTTTCGTTGAGCCGGAACCGGCTATCGCTGGTCGCGTCGGCCGAGAGAATGGCCCGGCGGGACGCAGCCACCTTGTTTACCAGCGACAGGCTCAGCCGCAGGCCGCCCCCTTCCTCCTCCGTCCGCAGCTTTTTCGCACGTAGCACGAGCCGATTGGTTTTCACATCGTTGAGCAGGACAAAGCCCCGCTCAATATCGACGAAAATCTGGAACAAGCCGTCAAGAAGTCGGGGCAGCACCTCGTCAAGGGAAAGCGATGACCCAAGTGCGCGATTCAGCCCAAGTACAGCCCGCAGTTTCGCCTCGGCGTGTTCGCCCAATCCCTCGTCAGCTGATGGACGGGGGATGTCGACCTGCGAGACGATCACCGCCTCTTCGTCTTCATCGGAATGAAAGATGGTCTGTGATGGGTCGGTCTCTCCTCCCAGGGCAACCCATTCCGATGGCGTCGTCTCACCGGAGGTAAAAGAGAACCGCTGGTCGCAGACGCTGATTTCGTCGGCCGTCTCCAGCGGCTGCCGCTCAGCTACCCGATGGCCGTTGACCAGCGTGCCGTTGCGGCTGCCGAGATCCTCAACCCAGTGCTTCCCGTCGGCATAGACAACTGCCGCGTGCTGGCGGCTCACCGCACCGGAATCGACCACAATGTCACAGCCGGGATGCCGCCCAATGACGGTCCGGTCCTTGACGATACGATACCGTTCGCCCGCCTTCGACCCTGTCAACAACACAAGAAACGACACGTCGGCTGCCCTTCTTTCCGCTCCCGGAATCACCGGTGAATCATCGAGCTGCGGGACAACGCGATTGCCCACCCAGCCATCTGGCGGTAGGCTAGCACATTAGACCGCATGCCGGCGGCCTTAACCGAATGCGGTCGTCGTGAGATTGAACGAACAGGCCATTCTTGGGGAATGGTGTAACGGTAGCACGACTGGCTCTGAACCAGTTAGTCTAGGTTCAAATCCTAGTTCCCCAGCTTTGGCCAGACGGTTTCCCGGTGATGCCAGAACCTGCCGCCCCCCC
>RFVE01000195.1 GCA_009922585.1 Planctomycetia bacterium | reverse complement strand
TGAGAGAAATCAATTTCCATGGCTGGGTTGCTGCCGAAGTTGCCGGTGGTGGGCAGGCATACCTGCAGGGTGTTGCCAATGAGATGAATGAGGCCTTTGGGCTCTGAAGAGGGTGATGCAGGAAGAAGCAGTCGATAATCGCTTTGCAACGAAAAAGTATGAAACCATTGCGAAAATTCAGCGGTTGGCAGATAGGGAAACACCTGTTTTTCTTGATGCTGTTGCCCCTTGGGGACATAGTAAGGCCCTGCCAGGCCGCCCCTGAGACTGACGCGGCCGCCCGTCCCCCGAATATCCTCTTCATTCTGGCAGACGATCTCGGCTATCGCGAACTTGGCTGCTATGGCCAGAAGCTCATCCGCACGCCGCGGATCGATCGGCTGGCAGCCGAGGGCGTCAGGCTGACTCGGCACTATGCTGGGAATGCTGTCTGCGCTCCGTCACGGTGTGTGTTGCTGACCGGCAAGCACCCCGGCCATGCCTTTGTCCGTGATAATCACTCGACACCCCCCGAGGGCCAGTTGCCCATTCCGGCTGCCGAGCAGACCATTGCTGAACTGCTGCAAGCCGCTGGGTATGCAACTGGTGGATTCGGCAAGTGGGGCCTCGGCGGACCTGGCTCGAGTGGCGAGCCATTGAAGCAGGGGTTCGATCATTTCTTTGGGTACAACTGCCAGGCCCACGCCCACAGCTACTATCCCAGCTATCTTTGGAACGACGACCAGCGGATTCCGCTGACAAATAAGCCACCGGTTCCAGGTCACGCCGGTCTTGCTGAGGGGGCCGATCCAAGTGATCCGGCGAGCTACGCACAGTTCAAGGGAACCGACTACGCCCCGGACAGGATCCACGCCGCAGCGATCGACTTTCTGCGAACCAACCGTGGCCGGCCCTTCTTTCTTTATTATCCTTCGACCATTCCGCATGTGGCCCTCCATGTACCCGATCAAGAACTTGAGCCCTATTTGGCTCTCGGCTGGAAGGATCCACCCTTCACCCGCAGTCGCGGTGGCTATACGCCCCACTTCACGCCCCGGGCAGCCTACGCGGCGATGATCTCGCGGCTCGATAGCGAAGTGGGGGCACTGCTCGATACCCTGGATGAGCTCAATCTTGCGGACGACACGCTTGTCGTCTTCACCAGTGACAACGGCACAACGCACCTGCACGATGAGGTCGACTACGACTTCTTTGCCAGTGTTGGAGAACTTCGGGGCCTCAAGGGTTCGCTCTACGAAGGTGGCATTCGGGTGCCCTGCATTGCCCGCTGGCCGGGGCAGATTCCTCCGGGCACGACCAGTGACGTGCTCAGTGGCTTCGAAGACTGGCTGCCGACCATTCTCGCGGCATGTGGCCAGACGCTGTCGCCTGACCTCACCACCGATGGTCGCAACTTGCTGCCGGCCCTTGCAGGGCAATCGTTTGAGCCCCGAGCATTTCTCTATCGTGAATTTGGTGGTTACGGTGGCCAGCAGGCAATCTGGTCAGGTCGCTGGAAGGCGGTCCGTCAGCATCTGAGGCAGGGGCCGGCGGCGATTGAACTCTACGATCTGGAAGCTGATCCGGGCGAGACGACGAACCTGGCAGCGGGCGAACCGAAAGAGGTCGCTCGGCTTGACGCGATCATGATCCGTGAGCACCGGCAGTCGGCAGAGTTTCCTCTGTTGGGTCTCGATGGTGACATCACAAATTGAGCGGGTGTCCTCGGTTGAGGTCATGACGGATTGCCTCCGGCAGAAGGGATTCCCTCAAGGATGGGGGCCAGAGCCTCCACAATGCCCCAGACCCGGTCGATGTCTGCCGGCGGCAGTGCTGTAAAGGGACTGGCGGTCGCATCTCCGCAGATGCCGAGCGTTAGGAGGGCTGTTTTGATGCCGACGATCACCCCGCCCGGCTGACCGCTCACGGCGTAGAGCTTTGCCAGCATTTCGAGCGGCCGTTGACAGGCAACTACCCCGTCACTGTTTCCCGTGGTTAGCATCTCATGCAGCGTGACAAAAAGGCTGGGAAGCACATTTGCCCCCCCGGGCACGGCCCCGGTTGCACCGAGCCGATGCGCGTCGGGATAAAGCAGTTCCGGCCCAATGAACAGGCCCCACTCTGGTCGTTCCCGGTGGATGACCTCGGCGTACGCTGCGAACAGTGCAAGGTCACCCCCACTATCCTTCAGCCCGACGATGCCCTCGCAGGCACAGAGACCTGCCAGTGTTGCCGGCTCGATGACCGTCTTGACCATCTCGGGCATGTTGTAGAGCACCAGCGGTAGCGGCACTCGGTCGGCCAGATCTTTGGCCCAGGTGGCAACCTGCGATTGTGAGGCTGGAAAGTAAAAGGGCGGAGCGGCCACGACAGCGGCAGCCCCCTGGTCGGCCGCATGGGCGGCTAATGCAACACTGTCGACGACGGCGGCGTCACTGATGCCAACCAGCACGGGTAGCCTGCCGGCAGCAAGCGTCGTCACGCGGGTGACCAATTCCCGCCTCAGCGATTGTGAGAGCGAAGGGCCCTCGCCGGTTGTGCCGAGGATGAACAGTCCATGCACCCCGCCGCTTATGAGGTGGTCAATCAGCCGTTCGAGACCCATGACATCGAGTCGTTCAGGGGTGAGCAGGGGTGTTACCAACGGCGGGACGATTCCAGACAGCGGCACCGCGGCTGAACGTTTCGGTTGATCACGCGGCAGGGCGGTGGTTCGCTGCTCATGAGCATGTGATTCCGAAATGCTGGTCATCGTGTCGGTTCCCGGGAAAAAGTCAGCTGCCGGTCAATAGCCCGACAGGTCTGTTTCATTAGCAGGCGGGTCGTCGGTTCAGTGACCGGGCCAGCGTGAGCCAGAGGAGTCCGCAGACAGCTGCGAGCCCTGCTGCAACCGGTCGGTTGACCAGTCCAATCAGGCCGCCACCGGCAGTCAGTGCTTGGATGAATCGCTCTTCCAGCGGTCCCCCAAGGATGATGCCGAGGACAACCGGGCCGAGCGGCACGCCCCGCCGTTCGAGCAGAAAACCGACGATACCCATGACGAGCATGACCCCGACGTCAAACAAGCTGCCGTTGAGCGCGTACGCACCCGTCACACAGAACAGCACGATCACCGGCAGCAGGACTGTCCGAGGCATCCGTAGCAACACCCCGCCAAGCTGCACGGCCAGCAGCCCGACCGGCAGCAGTATGAGATTGGCTAGCAGAAAGACGAGATAGATGCTGAAGACCATCTCAGGCTGATCGACGAACACCTGCGGACCCGGCGTGATATTCTTCATCAGCAGAACCCCGATCACGATGGCGGTGACCGAGTCGCCGGGAATGCCAAAGACCAGCGCCGGAATCCAGCTGCCGGCCACGGCTGCATTGTTGGCTGCCGTGGCATCGGAGATTTGGTCGAGGCTGGAGCTGGCCGGCTGGTCGGTTCCGCCGTCACCAGCGAGCCGTTTGGAAACGGCCATTGAAATCCAGGCTGCGATATCGGCCCCTGCACCGGGCAGCATGCCGATCACCACACCGATTGAACTCGATCGTAGGGTCTGGCGAGGTCGCCGCCAGAGCTGGCCGAGGCCAGCTGCCAGCGTGTTCCTCAGGCTCGCCAACAACCGCCCTGGAAGGAGGGCTGCCTGCGGCTCGGACTGGTCCGCTGATGCAGTTCTACCTGCGAGGTTTCGGATGACCTCCGACAGTCCAAACAGGCCGATCATTGCTGGGATGAACGAGATTCCCTGGTAGAGTTCCGGCCGGCCAAAGGTGAAACGGGCCTCGACATGCACTGCACTGAGGCCGACCGTCGAAAGCAGCAGGCCAATGACAAGGGCCAGCAAGGCCTTGGTAGTCGAGCCCCGGGAGACGAGGACGGCCGAGGTGAGGCCCAGCAGATAAAGCCAAAACGATTCGGCGACCGAAAAGACCGCTGCCACCCGGGCGAGCTGGCTCCCGAGCAGCATCAGCATCACCGCGCCGAAGACGCCACCGGCCACGCTGCACAGCAGGGCCGCCCCGAGCGGTCGGTCGGCCTCCCCCCGCTGCGCAAAGGCATAGGCGTCGTCGGCGTAGGCGGCGGAGGCTGGCGTGCCCGGAATCCGCAGCAGGGTGGTGGGGATATCCCCGGCGAAGATTGCACAGGCCACCATCGTGACGATGGCGGCAATGGCTGCCACCGGATCGAGCCAGGCCGCCATCGGCACAAACAGGGCCACTGCCATGGTCGCCGTTAGGCCGGGTACCGCCCCGACAAATACGCCGTAAACGGCCGCAGCCAGCACGATGAGCCAGATGTCGGAGCGGCCGAACACCTCTGCTGCTGCGGTGATGAGGGCATCGGTCATGTCACCACCCCAGAACAACAGCGTGATGACGGTCGCGGTCAGGAGGTGAACCCGGACAACCAGCAACAGCCCCAGCAGCATGCCGGTCGCTGCGATGACGAAGCCGAGCGTCTCGGTGGTGAGCATGAAGAAGCCGACGGCGACCGGTACCAGCAGCAGCCGGGGGAGGTCACGCCAGGTGAGCCGCAACGCGTCTGTCTGAAGCTGTAGTTGGCCGCGACCAACAAGCAAGACCAGCAAGCAGGCTCCAACGCTAACGAGGATCAACGGAAAGCCATAAGGGCCAATCGGTGACTCACTGACAGCGTCGATCTCGGCCGTGGCAAAGATCTCCCCAAAGGTTGCATCGAATGTCGCCAGCAGTTGCTCAAATGCGTCTGGCTCACCAATCGTGAGGTTGAAGCCGGCCGTCTCCATGAATTGGGCAAAGGCATCACTTTCGACAGTCTCGAGAACCGCTTCACGGATCACGGTGGCCCGTTCCTCCGGCACGCCAAGCGGCAGCATCAGGCCCCGCCAGCCGCCGAGGGCCCAGTCGCAGCCGGCCTCACGAAAGGTCGGCACGTTGGGAGCGAGGGGATGCCGGCTGTCGGCCATCACGCCGAGGCAGCGGAGTTCTCCGCCAGTCAGCAGCCCCCGGGCCTCTGGCA
>RFVE01000194.1 GCA_009922585.1 Planctomycetia bacterium | reverse complement strand
CTGTGTTTCAATTGCCTGCTCACACATCACCGTCCGCAACCTTACCGTCAAGCATGCCGGTAATGACGGCTTCAACATTCACGGCGACCGCCGTGGTGTCAGGCTGGAGCGGGTGCGGGCGATCGCCAACGCCGATGAGGGCATCAGTGCCCACGAGACCACTGAAATGGAGGTGGTTGAAGCGGAGGTGGCGGGCAACGGCTCGTCGGCTGGCGGTGTGGCCGACGTGAACCAGTCGGTCACCAGCTACCGCGACTGTTACGTCCACGACAATGCCGCAGCTGGCTTCTTCTTTTCCGGTCGTCGGCATACGGTGGCCGATACGGTGATTGCCAACCAGACCCGGCCGATCGCAATCCAGAAGGGCACCGAGGTCGTCCAGAAAGGAATCGACAACCGCTGATCGAACGACAGGGGCTTGAACGTTCGTACGCCGCGCAACGAGGAAATACGATGCAGGAAACGAGACTGATCACAAGACGACGGCTTGTCGCGGCTACCGCAGGCGGTGTTTACCACTCCGGCGGGCAACGGTTAGCGGTGCGAGCCCCCTAGACTCGTCCGGGCAGGTCCCGGTCAAACTGCGATGCCTGGACTTACCGCGGTTTCGCGGGAATATGATCCCGGCGGCAGCACTCCAGAAAAGCCAATTGTGCGGGACCTGACCTTTTCAAGCTCGGAGATAGCAGGAATTAAATGGTGGCTTGAGTTGCTCAAGCCGTACCTCAAATCGGGCCGGTTCGCCGGCTAGCACCCCGGGAGAGCCCCATGTCGCGACCGACTCGCCGACGCGTGCTTCGTGATTCGACCATCGCAGCGGCGATGCTCACTGCTGGATTCCCGAACCGTTTCGACATGGGCAGTCGCCCTGCGTTTGCCGGTCAGCCGGCGGCGGCCGGGAAAGACCGCCTCAACGTCATGGTCTGTGGCGTTGCCGGCCGCGGCTGGGCGCTTGCAAATGCGTTCGCGCAGCATCCTTCCTGCCGCGTCACCTTCATCTGCGACGTCGATGAGGCGATTGGTCGCAATCGGGTTGATGAATTTGAGCGGCGGTACGGGTATCGCCCGGCGTTCATTCGCGATCTCCGGCACGGATGTGATGACAAGAATCTCGACGTTGTTGTCGTGGCCACTCCCAATCACTGGCATGCCTTGGCGGCGATCTGGGCCATGCAGGCGGGCAAGGATGTCTATCTGGAAAAGCCGGTGTCGCACACCATTTGGGAAGGACAGCAACTGATTGCAGCTGCCCGGAAGCATCAGCGGATCTGCCAAACGGGTACCCAGAGTCGTTCGCTGGATGGGGCCATTGCGGCGGTCGATTATGTCCAAAGCGGAAAGATTGGAGACGTCCGCCTCGCTCGGGGGCTGTGCTATAAGCGTCGCAAGTCGATTGGCAGCAAGGGAATCGTCGAGCCGCCCGCGGCCGTTGACTACGACCTCTGGGTCGGCCCAGCCGAAATGCGGCCGGTCGATCGTCCCCGGTTTCACTACGACTGGCACTGGCAGTATCACTGGGGCAACGGTGATCTCAACAATCAGGGGGTCCATCAGATGGATGTGGCCCGCTGGGGACTGGGTGTCGATTCTCTGAGCGACAGCGTGATCAGCTACGGCGGCCGACTTGGATATGCCGATGCCGGTGACACCCCCAACACGCAGGTTGCCATCCACAGGTGCGGTGACAAGACGATCACGTTCGAGGTGCGTGGTCTGGAGACGGGCCCGATGTTTGATGCCAAAATCGGTGATGTCTTTTACGGGACGGATGGGATCGTGGCCCTGGGTGATTGGGGGCGGGGAGTGGCCCTGGCCCCTGACGGGAAGGTCGTTGAGCGATTTGGCCACGACGTCGCGGGGTCGGCTTATGAAGTTGGCACGATCAGCCACGTCGGGAACTTCGTCGATGCGGTGACTCGCCGCAGTTCCGCCGAGTTGCATGCGGACGTCCGCGAGGGGCATCTTTCAGCCGGTCTCGGCCATGCGGCTGCCATTTCCTATCGGCTCGGAAAGCCGGCGTCAGTTGACGAAGTGATCGAGGCGCTGGCAGGGTCTCGCCCTGCAGATGGATTCACACACCGAGACTTTCACCGGCAACGAAATGGCCAACAACATGCTGACCCGGAAATATCGCCACGGCTTCGAAGTGCCAGACCTGCGTGGCTGATCAGCCATTCCTGCTGGCAGACTCTGAAAAGAGCCGGCCAGCGGAGGAGAGGACGGTCAACGGCACTTTCGCCGGCCCCTCGCTCGCCGGCGACAGCCAGGCAGTCAGTTTGCGATCACTTTTGGGGCCAAGTCGGCAAATCATTCGCCTCGGGAACCCAGATGCCGCTTTGCGGGGGACAAATTCGGGGAACGGCCTCGCGTTTCCGCCGTTGCCCTCGGCCATACGCCAACCAGCGACCTTCATCGCGTAGCCAACGCAGGAGACGATGGCTGTAACGACGCGATCAATCCTACGCGACTCAACATCGTTTTTCGTTGCTGTTCATTCATTTGGGGTGCACGCCTTCCCGCGAACGACCGCAATCAGCGGCCCGCGGCCGCTGACGAAACTACAACCAGACGGCGGAATCGTGAGTCCGCTGCATCGCGTTGTTATGCACTTTCACGCTGCGACACAGGCTGCAACTGAAAAACCCGCGCGAGCGCTGCAGCTTCTGCGATCTGACCCGCCTTGAGGGCGAATCTCACGGCATCGAGTTTGCGGGTGTCGGCCACGCTGAGGTAGGGGGCCCACCCGGTTTCGTCATCAATCAGATCAACCTCCACTTCAGCTGCAAATCGTCCTTCATGAATCAACTTGATTTTCTTTTTTGCGGTCATCGACGCACCCTTCGCGTAAATGTGGAATCCCAGAAGGCGGGGTCAGGCTTGTAGGCGGTTACCAGCACGGCAGGACTATTGTAACCGCGAGGAATGCCCCATACCGCATGCACAGAGCTGCCCTCGGCATTCAACTGGAGCACGAGCACTGCGGGGCCTTTGGGATAGTCGGGGTATTCCTCGACCACGACAGCCCGAGGTACGCCGGACAGAATCTCATCGATCCCGAGGCCGTCATCAGCCAGGGCGTCATAGCCATGCTCCGAGACTCGCACATCGCCTGCTGCGATCAGGTCAGCTAGTTTCTTCCACAAGGCGGACATTTGTTTGCCTGACGGCTCGGGACATTGGCTCTCAAACGTCTGTGATCAGCGGCTTGCGGCCATGCGCGGATCACACCGCCTGATTTTATCGCGAGTCTGCTGCGTCGTGTTATTATCTCTTGGTGGCACTCCTCGGATCAGAGGGCAAAAGAACGGCAAATTCTCCGGAGACTGAACCTGGCGTAGCAGGCGTTGAAGAGGATAGATCATGACAAAAGTCGCCGTTGCTGAAGACCTTGCCGCTCAAATCCGTGCCAGTGACGGGCCGAGTGAACTGGTGGATGCAGGCGGCCAAACGATCGGGCTCGTGCGGCGGCTCCAGAATCCCTTCCCCGCGTTTGAATACGAGTTCCGCCGGCCTTGCCGAGACGCGAGTCTCCGGTAATGCTTTTGGTATGAAAACTGCCGTATCGATCCCCGACGATGTTTTCCAGGACGCCGAGCGGCTCGCGTCGCGGCTTCAAACGTCCCGAAGCAAACTCTACGCCCGCGCTCTCGCCGAATTTGTCGCCCGCCACGACGACGACAGGATCACTGCTCTCATGGACCAAGCCATCCATGAAGCGGGAGAAAAAGGAGATACCTTTCTCGACGTGGCCGCGAAGCAGACCGTGCAGCGAGCTGAATGGTAATCGCACAAGGCGAAGTCTGGTGGGCCGACCTGGCAGAGCCTATCGGCTCGGCTCCCGGTTACCGTCGGCCAGTGATCATCCTTCAGTCTGACCCGCTCAACCGAAGCCAGATTTCCACGGTCGTTTGCGTTGTCCTGACAAGCAATCTTCGGTGGTCGATAGCCCCTGGCAACGTGCTGCTCACCGCCAAGCAAACCGGACTCGATCGTGATTCGGTCGCCAATGTGTCGCAACTCGTTACCATCGATAAGCGACAACTGATCGATCGCGCTGGGAAGCTTCCCAGGAAGCAAATGGAAAGCATCTTTTCGGGAGTCGATCTGATTATGGGCCGATGAAGCACTGCACGCGGAACCACGCGATACAGCGGACTCGGTAGAGAGGAGGAGAGGACGGTCAACGGTACTTTTTCAAGCATCGCGTTCGTAGCAAGCGGCCGAAAAGTTGGTTTTGGCGACGTCCTTTAGCCAAGTCGGCAAGTCATTCGCCTCGGGAACTGCGGAAGCCGCTGAATCGCAAACGCTGGCAGGCCGCAGAAACGCAGCAGGTGCTCCAGGCCCCGGAAGTGCCCCGGCTCGTCCCGGTCAGCAAGTGAGATTCGAACGCTGGCATCGACAAAGAATCCATTGTGCTGCCGGCCGAGCATGGCAGCGGCGTTCTCCCGGCTGAGAAAACCCTGCCGACAAACCCACCGCACCAACCGGCAGCGTACCCGTTGGGTGCTGTCGCCAGATCTGATGCGGTCAGAGGTCGGGCCGCGTGAAACGTGACACCGCCACCTGCGGGCCGCTGCGCAAACACCCCGTCGGCAACGCAGGCATGCGGATGCACATGCTGGTTCAGCGCAGAGCCGAAGCGGTGCTGGAACGAGACCGCACCAAGCCGAGGGCGGGCCTGTCTCGCCCCGTCACTATCGGTTGGCACACCTGCCGCATTGCAAAGCAGCAGTTGAGCGAAAGTGGTGGCCAGGTTCGTTGCGGAATCATCGTTTATTCCGGGCCGGACCGATGAGCGGCCGATGGAGTCGACGTGGTGCCTGTCGCCACGTTTCTCAACGACCAACATGCTCGTCGGACTCACGGCTGAGTTGGTCGCCTGCTCAAGCGATGAGGGCAATGTGTTTCGCCGGTAAACAGCAGCAGATTAGCGTGCGCACTTGGTAGCGGCTGTGGGAGCCGGGTCGAGGTCGAAGGTGAGGTCGTGGCTGCCGCCAGCTTCCACGG
>RFVE01000193.1 GCA_009922585.1 Planctomycetia bacterium | reverse complement strand
CATTCAGCCACAGCATGCAGAGGCCGCGATTGCGGTTGAGTCAATCAATCCACAGTTGCCACTGGCTGGCTTGCCGGTGAGTATCAAGGAATGCTTTGGGGTCCGAGGGCTGCGAACCACGCTCGGTATTCCATCTCGCCGGGACCAGTTCGATCACGCTGATGCAGCAATTGTTGCCAGGCTGCGATCCCTGGGGGGTGTTGTCATCGGCAAGTCAAACGTGCCGCAGGCGATGTACTTGCACGAGACCGTCAATCCGGTCTGGGGCCGCACCAACCATCCGGAGCAGCCTGGCCGCAGTCCCGGGGGGTCAAGCGGCGGTGATGCGGCACTTGTTGCGGCGGGTGTGGTGCCGCTGGCGATTGGCAACGACCTTGCCGGCAGTGTTCGGCAGCCCGCCCATGCCTGTGGTATCCCGGCGTTGCTGCCTTCGGCTGCTCAACTGGGCAACGGCGGCAGCTTCGATACGATGCCTCGTTTCAACCTGATCGAATCGCGGGCGGGATTTCTTGCAGGGCGGGTCGCCGATCTCGTCATGGCGGCAGAAGCCTTTGAAGTTGTGTCTCAACGGCACGATCCACCACCCGAGGGTCTTCGCATTGCCGTTTGGGAAAGGGCAGGACCGATCCCACCGTCGGCGGCGGTGGCCCGCGGTCTCGCTGAAGCGGCCGAGGCGCTCCGTGGAGCCGGTCATCAGGTGGACGCCGGTGATGACCGCCTTGCCGTGGAGGCAGCTTGGCTCATGTTTGGGCTCCTTTCTGCTGACGGCGGCAGCGATATCCGGCGGCTGTTTGCTGGTGACGCCCCGTTGCCGGAGGTAGCGCGGTTGTTGCGGATCGCCGGGCTTCCGCGGGCCGTCCGGCCTCCCCTGGCAACGATGATTCGGCTGTTCGGCAGTCGGATCGAGGCGACCGCTCTGCGGGCCACAGGCCCACGGGATGCCTCCGGCTGGGACTACCTGCTTCAGCGGCGGGCCGCAGTCGTTGAAGGTGTGGCCCAGTTGCGGCAGCGGTTTGATGCGGTGCTCTGTCCGGTTTCGGCGGTGCCGGCGCTTCGGCATGGGACGGCAGCTCGACTGATCGCTGCTGCCTCGCCCTGCCTGCTGGCCAACCTCCTCGATCTGCCGGCTGGTGTGGTGCCCGTGACCCGGGTGGCGGCGACCGAACAGGCCTGCCGTCGCTGGAGCCTCGATCGGGTCGAGCGGGCTGCCGCTGCCACCGACCGGGATAGTGAGAGCCTGCCTGTCGGGGTGCAGCTGTTGGGCCTTGAGCCGGGGCCTGCCGCCGAGCGGACGGTGCTTGACCTGATGGCGACGATCGAGGCCGCGGTCGGATTCAGTCGATCGGCTCGCCGATGAGTTCAACGATCGTGTCGAGAAAGGTTTCGTCGTGGAAGCTGCTTTTGGTCAGGTAGCGGGTGGCCCCAGCCTCCAGCCCGCGCAAACGGTCTTCCTCGCGGTCCTTGTACGAGACGATCACCACCGGCACATGGCTCCGCTGGGCATCGGTTTTGATCAGCGTCACCAGCCCGATGCCATCCATTCGCGGCATGTCGATATCACTGACAACGAGATCGTAAGGGGTACTCCGGAAGGCGTTCCAGCCGTCCATGCCATCGACAGCGACATCGACCTGATAGCCGCGCGATTGCAGCAACTGCCGCTCCAGTTCTCGTACAGTGATCGAGTCGTCAACCACCAGTACCCGTTTGACCCGGCTGCTGGCCAGCTCCTCACGGGCCGCGTCAATCGGGGAGATGCCACGGCCGGTAAGGAGGCTGTCGATCGAGCGGACGAGATCTTCAACGTCAATGATCAGCACAGGGTCGCCATTTTCGAGCACCGACGCACTACTGATATCGGGCACCTTGCCAAGCCGTGGGTCGAGCGGCCGCACCTCAAGGTCACGTTCTCCCAGAAAGGCATCGACCACCATGCCGAACCGCTGCCCGTGGTCGCCCACCACAACCACCGGCAGGAGGTCGGGCTGCTGGTTGGTTTGCGGAATTCCCAGCACATCCGTGGCGTGGACCAGCCCGATCGCCCTCTCGTCGTAATCGACATAGTCACGGCCCTCGATCGTGGCCAACTCATCACGGGATGCAGTCAGGATCTGGTCGATCCGGGTCAGCGGGAAGGCGTAGGGTTCTCCGCCAATATCGACCAACAGGGCGCGAATCACCGACATGGTGATTGGGAGTTGGAGGGTGAAGCTGGTCTGTCGACCGGGCTCGGTGGTCACTCGGACACTCCCGCCGACTGCCTTGACCATCGTCTGGACGACGTCAAGGCCGACGCCGCGGCCTGAAATTTCACTGACTGCATTGCGAGTGGAAAAACCGGGCAGAAAGAGGAACTCGAGCAGCTCTGCCTCGGAGAGTCTGCCGGCCACTGTCTCGGTGACGAGTTGCCGGTCGACAATCCGCCGACGGAGTGCCTCGACATCAATCCCTCGGCCATCATCGCTGATGATGATGGTGAGGTTGCCGGCCCGGTGGCCCGCCTCTAGCACAATGGTGCCACCTGCCGGCTTGCCGACCGCGGACCGCTCGTCCGGAGCTTCCATGCCGTGATCGACTGCGTTGCGGATCAGGTGTGAAAGCGGTGCTTCCAGCTTATCGAGGATATCGCGATCGACGCCGGTCTGATCACCACGAACCTCCAGTCGCACCTGCTTTCCGAGTTGCCGTGCGAGATCGCGGACGAGTCGTGGAAAGCCTTGGATGCCGTCGGCCAGCGGCCGCATCCGACTAAAGATCACCTCGCGATGGAGCCGTTCCGAGAGATCCTCGTTACGGCGGGCGAAGGCCTCGAATGATTCAATCAGTTGGGACAGTCGCTGAAGCCCGTGGCCCGCCTGTTGCCGGAGGGTCTCAATGCCGATCCGTTGTGACGCTGGGCCACTTGCGTTCGTCGACCGCAGGTCATCCTCGACCCTCGCGACAGCATCACAAAGTTCAGTCTGCAGGCCCCGCAGCAGCAGCAGTGAATCGACAAACGGGCGTAGTTGCCGTGCCTCCACCAGTGACTCGCCCGCGAGACCAACCAATCGGCTCAGGCTGCCGGCCGATACCCGAACCACCCGCTCTTCATCATCAATGTCGGTATTGCTGCCAGTGTTGGCTGGTGGTTGAGTGGGTTTGGCAGCAGGAATTGCTGAAGGAGATGCCTCTGCGGAGTTTCTGGCGGCCGAGTTGGCCGGCTCGTGTGTCGGCTGTACGTCGGCTTTTGCCGGAACAGGACTTGGCGATGGCTTCTCTGCCGCAAGGTTCGAGGGCGGGGCGGAATCGGTTGCGGCTGGTGGTGTCGAACCGGCCTCGGCTGAGGAGGGCGTTGGGGCCACCGGCGGGACCGTAGCTACGGGAGCCGCTGGTGTCTCATTGCCGCTTTCGCCTGCCAACAGGGTGTTGAGGTCAGCGACGAGCTTGTTTGCGCGGCCCAGCCAGGTTGCTTCGCCGGCATCTTCGGTCACGGCGATGCCCGACAAAAAGTCGACGCTGGTCAGCAGTAGGTCGGTATCACCGGCCGTCACCACGATTCGGCCTTCCCCGGCAGCAATGAAGACATCTTCAAGAGCGTGGGCGACTCGAACCGCCGGGTCGAGGTTGACGATGCGGGCCGCGCCTTTCAGCGAATGGGCTGCCCGCATCAGTGACTCGATTGTCTGAGGAGAGCTCTCCATCTGTTCGATCGAGAGAATCCCTGCCGACAGAATCTCAGTCTGGCTCTCGGCCTCCAGCCGGAACAGCTCAAGCATCGAGAAGCCGCTGAGGTCATCGGTCACACAAGCACTCGCTGCATTGAGGGATGGAATGGGGTCATTGCGGGATCTGTTCGTGAATGCCGGTGAACAGCCGGTCAGCAGCAAGCAGACTGACCCGCCGGGACTGCCACGCAAAGAGTGCGGTTGAATACCGCTGCCCAGGTTTGCCAAGCGTTGAGGGAACGTCTCGAAGGTTGGCCATCGCAATTCGCTGGACACCGGCCACCTCATCGACCGCAAAGGCCAGCCGACGGGTTGATCGTCCTTCGCTGTGGGATGCCACCAGCAGTCGCCCCGGTGTTCGGAGCGGCTCGTGGTTGGGCGTCCCAGGCATCCCTTTGCCATCACTGGTTGGTTGTAGCTGAGGCACGGCCGGGGCCGACTGCCGCAGACCGAGCAGCCCATGTAGCGACCCGCAGAGCAGCAACTGGCCTCGCACGTTGACCATGCCGGCGAGGACTGTGTTGCTCCGATGAGGAATCTTGTGGACTGTTCGCAGCGAGGTCACCTCGGCGAGCACTTCAGCAGTCAGCGCAAACCATTCATCGGCCAGCCGGAAGACGAGCAGGCTTTGGCTGTCGGAGTCAGCCCCATCGAGTGGCGCTTCGAGTACCTCTCGCCATTCATCGAGATAGCCGTCGGGGGGCGGGCGGTCAAAGAACGCTACTGCCGCGTCGGTCATCACCGGGCAGTTCCGGCAGTGAATGAAGGTGGTCAGTTCAGGGCAGCTACGATCGCCCCCCACGCCAATTTCCCGCCAGCAGTCGGTCGGTCTGTCGCCGGATCCCGTGGCAGCAGACGGTTTCTCCCTTCTGTCGGTCGCATGGGAAAGAGGGCCGTTGGACGACCCGTCAGCGGCGGCATGAGATGGAGTGGTCATGAGTCGGATTCAGCGGCGGCAGCGGCCCTTCGACGATACCTTCGTTCAGCGGCGGTGTCACCCCGACGCCCCGCTGCCAGGGCGAGTGCCAGCAGGGCCCCCTCATGGTTTGGCTCGAGGTAGACGACTTTCTCGAGGAGCCGCTCGGCCGCTGCTGACGCCCCCTGCGACTGCAGAAGCACGGCCTCAAGAAAGAGCAAGGCGGGCTGAGCCGGGTTGGCATCAAGTGCCTGCTGACAGCGGGAAATGGCAGCGGCGATGTCACCAGAGTTGGCGAGACCCTCGGCCTCGACAAGCGGATCTGGCAGGCTGGGCACGGGGTGAGGCGAAGCCGATGACCTGACGGCAGACGCTGACTGAGCGACTGGAGGCGACTTGTCAGGAGGTGCCGGCGGTGGGGGAGGCTGGTCAGGCGGCCGCCGCCGAAAC
>RFVE01000192.1 GCA_009922585.1 Planctomycetia bacterium | reverse complement strand
AGCATCTACCTGCCGGTCCTGCGGAATGTCGAGGAGCCCTTTCTGAGTGTCTTCGATCCACCGAGCACGCAGTCAACCCAGGGGCGGCGGGACATCTCGCAGGTGCCGGCCCAGGCCCTGGTGCTCCTCAACGGCGATCTCGCCCGCCGCTGCAGTGAGGCTCTCGCCCGCAGCCTGCTGGCTGACGCTGAGTTGCCCGACGCGAAAGCCCGGGTGCGGCATCTCTTTCTGCGGAGCCTCAGCCGTCCGCCAACTGCTGAAGAACTGGCAGCAAGCATCGCCTGGCTCGACGGTGAAGCTGCCCGGCGAGGCATCGACCCGTCCGCCGCCGCAGCTGCGGTCCCACTCTGGCAGGATCTCGCCCATGCCGTGCTCAATCTCGAGGAGTTCATTCATGTCAACTGAATCGCAGCCAGGGCCATCAGGTTTTTCCCGCCGTGACTTGCTTGGTCGCTGCTCCACCGGCTTTGGCGGTGTGGCCCTCGCCTCGCTGCTCACTGGCCGGGTGCAGGCCGCAGCCCCTCCCCGCGCTCAGCGGGTGATCTTTCTCTTCATGAGCGGTGGTGTCTCCCATGTCGACTCGTTCGATCCCAAGCCGGAATTGGCCCGGCGGGCTGGTCAGCCGATGCCGGTGCCGATTGAGCGGACGCAGTTCAATCAGAACGGCACCATCATGCCGACGCTCTGGCCCTTCAAGCCGCGGGGCCAGTGCGGCACGGAGGTGAGCGAGCTGTTTCCAAAGATTGCCACCCAGGTCGACAAGCTGGCGGTGATTCGCTCGATGACGGCCAAGTTCAGCGAGCACGCCCAGGGCAATCTCTTCATGCACACCGGGTTTCCCTTTCTGGGGCATCCCAGTGCCGGGGCCTGGATCAGCTACGGCCTGGGCCGAGCCTGTGAGGAACTGCCCGGTTACGTCGTGCTGCAAAGTGGCGATGCCGGCCCTCCCCATGGTGGGCTACCCTGTTTTGGCAACGGCTACCTGCCCAGCGACCATCAGGGCTCGGTGCTGAAGATCGACACCAACCCAGCCCTGCGGGACATCAGACCGGCTGATCCGCTGGCCGTGCAGCGGGCCAAGCTCGACTTTCTGGCCTCGTTCAATCGTCGCTTTGGAGCCCGGTCGGCTGCCGAGGAGGCGATTGAGGCGGCGATCCGGACCCACGAGACTGCCTTCCGGATGCAGGCCGCAGTGCCTGAACTAACTGATCTTTCAGGTGAGACGGCGGCGACAAAGGCTGCCTATGGCCTCGACGCCGCCGACAAGCAGCAGGCGGCCTACGCCCGGCAGTGCCTGCTGGCCCGCAGGCTTGCGGAGCGGGGCGTGCGATTCATCGAACTCTCCTGCCTTTCTTACAACATCGGCGGCGGCAACCGGGCCAACCCCTGGGATCAGCACGGGGCAATCAAACAAGGGCACGCCAAGATGGCCGCCCAGGTCGACCAGCCGATTGCGGCGTTGCTAGCCGACCTTGAGGCCCGTGGCCTGCTCGACGACACCCTGGTGGTCTGGGCCGGTGAGTTCGGCCGCACTCCATTTGCACAGGGGACGGCTGGCCGTGACCACAACCCCTATGGCTTCAGTGTCTGGATGGCGGGCGGTGGCGTCCGCGGGGGCACGGTCTTTGGGGCGACTGACGAACTCGGGTACCGGGCTGTGGAGCAGCCGGTGACCCTCTATGACCTTTGGGCCACCGTGCTGCACTGTCTTGGGATTGACCACGAGGCCCTCACTTTCCGGCATGGCGGCCGCGACATGCGGCTGACCGATGTCCATGGCCATGTGATGCACGATATTCTCACCTGAATTCTTCACGCAGCCCGGAGGAGGCCTTCGGCCAACTGCGTCACAACGATAATCCCACGGTGGTCATGCTCGAGGCTGGCTACCGGCACCTCGGCCTCGACTGGCGGTACATCAACGCCGAGGTCGAGCCTGCGGGGCTGGCTGCCGCAGTGGCCGGCGGGCGGGCGATGGGCTGGCGGGGCTTTAACCTGTCGATGCCGCACAAGGTGGCCGTGATCGAGCAACTCGACGGCCTTGGTGAGAGTGCCCGGCTGATCAATGCGGTCAACTGCGTGGTGAACCGGGATGGCCGACTGACCGGTGAGAACACCGATGGCAAGGGGTTTCTGTCGTCCCTCACGCCGCTGCGGGATCCGCAGGGAGCCCGCGTCATGCTGCTGGGGGCAGGCGGGGCGGCTCGGGCGATCGCGGTGGAACTGGTGCTGGCCGGCGTGGCCGAATTGACCATTGTCAATCGCAGCCCCGCCCGGGCCGACGAAGTGGCTGGCCTGGTCCGGGCAGCCCGTGACCTGCCAGTGCACACGCAGCCTTGGGACCGGCCCGTTGTCGTGCCGCCCGCGATCGACGTGCTGGTCAACTGCACGAGCATCGGCCTCGGGGATGCTGAGGCAATGGTGCCAATCGAGACCGGTTCGCTCCGGTCGAATCTGGTAGTGGCCGATGTCATCCCCAACCCACCGCAGACCCAACTGCTCAAGGCGGCGGCCGTCGCCGGCTGTCCGACCATCGATGGCCTTGGCATGCTGGTTGGCCAGGGGGTGCTCGGGGTCGGCTTCTGGACCGGCGACGATCTGACACCAGCCAACTCGCCTGAACTCGTTGCAGTGATGCGGGCCGCGCTCGAAGAGGTTCTTGGATGAGCTACCCAGCGGTAAGCATGGCACTGCTCAGCCTGCTGGCGGCTGGGCTGACCGGTTGTGGTTCGCAGCTGTCCTCGTCGGCCACGCCGACCTCCCGGGGACTCATCGGTGTTTCGCTGCTGACCCTCGACAATCCGTTCTTCAAGGTCATCGGTGACACCATCACCGCAGAGGCGGAGGCCCAGCAGTTTTCCACCAGCGTCGTCAGTGCCGATAAGGACCCCAGCCGACAGGCTCATCAGATCAAGGACTTCATCGTGCGGAAGGCGGCGGCGATCGTGCTGTCACCGTGCGACTCGCGGACGGTGGTGCCGGTAATCCGCGAAGCCAATGCGGCTGGCATCCCGGTCTTCACTGTTGATATCCCCTGCCACGAGCCGGGGGTGCAGATTGTCACCCAGGTTGCCACTGACAATGAAGGCGGGGGGCGGAAGGCGGCCGAGGCGATGATTGAAGCAGTCGGTGCTGACGGGGGACGGGTTGCGATTCTTCATTTCAAACAGGCCGAATCCTGCCGGCTGCGGGTCCGCGGTTTCCGCGATGTCATCAGGCAGCGCAATGCGGCTGGTGGGCCGCCGATTGAAATTGTCACCGAGCTTGAAAGTGGCGGTGCCAAAGACATCGGCTTCAAGGCGATGGAGGATGCCCTGCAGGCCTGGCCCGATCTGCGAGGTGTTTTTGCCATCAACGACCCCGCTGCTCTCGGGGCTCGGGCGGCGCTTGAGAAGGCGGGGCGGGACGATCAGGTGGTGATTGTTGGCTTTGACGGACAGCCCGAGGGCAAGCAGGCGATCCTCGAAGGAAAGATTTACGCCGACCCGATCCAGTTTCCCGATCGAATGGGTGAGCAGGTTGTCCAGGCAATCATCCGCTGGTCGCGGGGTGAGACCCTGCCGCCACAACTCTTGATTCCGACCAGTCTCTATCGCCGGGCTGATGCCCTGGCCGACCCGGCGCTGGCAGATGCTGCCGGCTCCACCACCGGAGCCGAGCCGTGAGCGTCGCTGCTGCACCGCCGCCACTGTTGTCGATGCAGGGCATTGAGAAGCGGTATCCGGGAGTGCGCGCCCTGCGAGGTGTCGACTTCAGCCTCAACCAAGGGGAGGTGGTTGCCCTGCTGGGTGAGAATGGCGCCGGGAAGAGCACGCTGATGAAGCTGCTCGGTGGTGCGATCCGGCCGGATGCCGGAGCGATCAGCCTCGATGGACGCGTCCGAACCTTTACCAACCCGGCGGAGGCTGCGGCGGCCGGGATCACTGTGATCCATCAAGAGTTCACGCTCGTGCCGGGCCTGACGCCGGTCGACAACATTTTTCTTGGCGGTCCCGGTGGCCACGGCTCTGGAGCGGGCGTGGGCGTAATCGGGAGAACGGCCGAGCGGCGTCGGGCGGCTGCGGTCATCGACCGGCTGGGGGGCGGTGTCGACCTCGATGCTCCTTGCGGCCGGTTGCCAACGGCTCAGCAGCAGCTTGTCGAGATTGCCCGCGGCCTTTGCGGTGATGCCCGGATCATGGTGATGGACGAGCCGACGGCTGCTCTGACCGCAGCCGAAACGGAGCGGCTGTTTGCTGTTGTCAGGGACCTGCGGGCTGCCGGTGTCGCGGTAGTCTGGATCAGCCATCGGCTTGATGAGGTGTTCGCCCTGGCCGATCGGGTGGTCGTGCTGCGCGACGGCACCAATGTTGGTGGTGGCCCGGTGGCAGCGCTGTCGCGTGATCGCCTGATCGAACTGATGGCGGGTCGGCCACTGGCCGACGAGTTTCCCCCGCGAATCCGTCGACCGGGCCAGCCGCGGCTTGTTGTCGAGGGGCTCCGCCGGTCCCCTGTCCTGGCGGAGAGCTCGTTGACGGTTCACGCGGGCGAGGTGTTGGGAATTGCCGGCCTGATTGGTTCGGGACGCACCGAACTGCTGCGGGCGATCTTCGGGGCCGACCGTGCTGATGCTGGCAGCATCCGGCTGGATGGGCTGCCCGTGCCGATCGGCCAACCGCGTCAGGCCATTGCGGCAGGTCTCGGGCTGCTGCCTGAAGACCGCAAACGCCAGGGGCTCCTCCTGACCCGCTCCGTGCGAGAGAACATTGGGCTGGCGAGTCTGAGCAAATTGAGCCGAGCCGGCCTGCTCGACCCAGCCAGTGAACGGACTGCCGTAACCGAGCTGATCGACAGGCTTGGCATTCGCGCTGCCAGCCCAGAGGTGGCCGCCGGTAGCCTTTCGGGTGGGAACCAACAGAAGGTGGTGCTCGCCAAGTGGCTCCTCCGGGACTGCCGGGTACTGCTGCTCGACGAGCCCACCCGCGGAATCGATGTCGCCGCCCGCTACGAGATCTACCGGCTCATGAATGAGCTTGTTGACCGGGGGATGGCAATCGTCATGGTCAGCTCAGACCTGCCGGAACTGCTCGGGATGGCTGATCGGATTCTGGTGATGCATGCC
>RFVE01000191.1 GCA_009922585.1 Planctomycetia bacterium | reverse complement strand
TTCCAGGCCCTCCCAGCACACAGCCAGATAAAACGGACTCTCGACCGCGTTACCAGGAATAATCGCTGGCTCTTCGGATTCCCCACCGCGAATGATCGCCTCTCGATTCCGAACGTCGTACCCCCCCTTGAGGTCAGCCTCGTTAGCGCCGTGACAGCCGAGGCATTTCTCCTTCAAAACGGGCAGCACCTTCAGCGTAAAGTGTCTCGCCTCATGCGGATCAATCGCTGCCTGCTCCGCTGCCAGTGGAGTGGCGATTAATACGACTGCTACCCAGAGAGGTCCTCGACTCAAAACTTTCATGGTGATTTCACCGGGGATGCTCACGGCTTTCCAGACTCATACATTTCGGCAACCTCTTCCGCCGACAGCGCTGCGGAGAAAATTGCGAATTCATCAATTCGGCCATTGAGATTTCGGATCGCAAAATTCGAATCAGGCCTGGTTGGCATCGACCAGTTACCGATCGAGGCCATTCCAATTCTGGTTGTTTCAACCAACTGGTGAAGAGGAATCGACTCAGCGATGAGTTGCCTACCATTCAGGTAATGTGTCGTCGTTTTTGTGTCGACATCGTACGTTGTTGCGAGGTGAAGCCACTTGCCACTCAGCGTTGGGTTCCAGAACGGAGGAGACAGCACCTCCCGATGTTCGGGACCTCCCTTCTGCCGACTGACACGAACGGAGAAAAACAACTGCCCCGTATCCAGAATCTGCCAGTGTGGCTCGCCACGCTGGTAGCTGTCCGTCAAAAAGAGCGAGTTGTACCAGCGATCCAGGCTGTCGATTCGCACCCAACAGGTAAATGACAACGAGCGGAATTCACCAGGGATACTGACCCTCACACGGTCACCTGGTTGCTTGAATTCCAACGCTCCTTTCCCGGGCCAACGGCCAGCCACTCGTTTGGCGCCGACAATCGCTCCGTCCAAGTCATGGCTGGTCGCCTCAGCCGAATTCTTCAGCCTTCGCTGCCAACGCTCTGGCTGATCGAGTGCATAGTACGCAATTAACCGCTTATCCTGACGAAGCCGCTGTGAGAAGTCCTGCCAGCGCTTCAGCCGCTCACTAGTCTGATCGCGGGCCTGTTCATCAAGCATTGCCAGGTCCGTGTATTCGTCCTGGGCAACGGTCATTCGGTTGATAACCCCGTCCTTTTGCGAAAAGCTCTGGCCTGCCCTGACGAGTTGGCTGGTGACTGCATCGCGTTCAACCCTCACCTCACCATCAAAGACCTGCACATCTGAGCCCGCTGCTGAGACCGACAACCCGAACTCGGTGCCTAGGTCGACGACCTTCATGCCCTCGACATCAATCTGAAACCCTCGCGCTGCGGGTGGAACCTGTGCCCGAAGCCTGCCACTGAGAAACCTGGCTGCCGTGGGCGACAACAACTCCAGCTCGGCCGGTCCCTCGAGGATCACCGAAGCTCCGCAAAAGAATTCCACCTGGGCATACCCTGAACGCAGCTTCAACGTTCCTGGCTCCAGTGCCTGGCCAACACCGATGGGACTACTGCTGTGCTGCTCCCAATCGGCATTCACCAGCCGGGTGACCATGGCGATTCCACGGGAAGTCGGCTCCTCGATTGCTGTCGGACCGCTGTTCAGAATTCCCGGTGTTGAAACGACCCTCTCAGACCGAGCCTCGAGATACGCCCAACGACCAACGATCGCAACAAATGCCAAGGACACGGCGATCGCGAACAGGGTCTTCCACCCAGCCTCCACCGGAGATTTTTCCCTGGCACGCAGCAGTTTTGCCGGCTCGGATTCTGCCAACCCAGTTGGCAACGAATCAGACTCCATCGACAATGCTGCACCAAGCATTTGCCAGCGGACAAAATGGGCCCGAAGCTTGGCGTCCTTACGAAGCATCTCCTGTAACGCTGCCACGTCCGCAGCTGGAAGACTTCCGTCGGCCCACTGTTCCAAGAGCGATTCCAGGCTCTCAATTTCTGCATTCATCAAGTGGACTCCGCGAGCTTCCGCTCGATGCATGCGGCAAGCCGACGACGAATTCTTAGCAACGTCACCTTCACCGCACTGGTGCCTTTCCCCTGCGATTCCGCCAATTCCTCAATAGAAGATGAACGGAAATAACGCGCTTGCACCATTTCTATGTGTTGAGGTGACAACAACGCCAAGCAGGCACGCAGGGCCTGTCGAAGCTCTTCGAATCGCTCGGCCTGTTTTTGTGTCTCTTCGGCGATCAATTCGACCAGCTCAGTGTCCAGCAGACACCTGTCGCGACCACGGTCACGGACATGGGCAAGCACCTGGAACCTGGCGATTGAAAATGCCCACGGCAGAAAGGGCTCACCTGCCCGAAATTCCTGTTTTTTTCGCCACAGCACCAGATTGGTTTCCTGCAAGACGTCGGCTGTCCGCACGTGATCGCCTAGCATCGAGAAGATGTACCCGTACAGCCGATTTTGATGTTCGGCAATATGCTGCACCAGTAGTTCTGATTGGTCGCTTTCCGCCATCGCACTCATCTCCACCCTTCAATTACCCCATCCTGCCAATTGGTTACATGCATTGTTTGAGTAACCGAAGTTGCTGGGGAACTCGCCCCCAAGCTCCCGGCGCCTGCGTCGGTGCCGGCGAAATTCCACCTCGTTGAAAAAAGGCCAACAGAAACACGGGAAAGCAGCCTGAGGAATCGCCCACGGCACGGGGCGTGTCATTCAACGGGATGCAGTTCGCCCGTCTTCGCAGCGATTCAGGAAATCAAACCCAAACACGCCTCATTTCCCCCTGCATAAAGCCGATTTCTAGATGTAAGATTAACGGTTGTGAGACCTAGAAAAGACAAGAGCGGTGAGTGGCTGCCGATTTCCGTTGACGATTGAGCTGACGTTTCTTGCAGAGGAATACGCATGGGTGTGGCGGGTTACTTGCGGCGTCCCTTTGGTCCAGTCATCACGTCCCTCGTGGCAACGGTGCTCAGTTGCAACGTTGGCGGCCGGCTGGTAGTTGCTGATGAACAGCCGAAACCAACCCAACTGCAGCTTTCTGTCTCAACCGGCGAGGTGGACGGCAGCCTCACGCTGCACGGCGGCAGAGACCGGCGGCAGCTTGTCGTAACGGCGATCACCGGGGACGGGACGCCGCTTGAAGACCTCACCCAGAAGGTGCAGTACGCCGTTACGCCGGCAACACTCGCCCGAGTCGAAGATGGCATGGTCATTCCTTTGAGCAATGGCTCAGGGCAGGTGACAGTCACACTTCCCCCTCAACAGCAGCCAGTCAGCGGAGAACCAGTGCCGGCGGTTCAGGTCCAACTGAATATTGATCGGTTCGGTGACGACCCGGCAATCGATTTCGTCAGTCAGGTCGTCCCAATCTTTACCAAGCACGGCTGCAATGGCGGCGGCTGCCACGGCAAGAGCGGCGGCCAGAACAGCTTCCGGCTGTCGCTGCTCGGATTCGAACCAGCCGAGGATCATGAACATATCGTCACCGAGGCCCGTGGCCGCCGGGTATCACTGACCGCACCACGGCAGAGCCTGCTGCTGACCAAGGCAACCGCAGCAATTCCGCACGGTGGTGGCAAGCTGCTGACAGATTCGACGGCCGACTACGACCTGCTGTTGCAATGGATTGAGGAGGGCTGTCAGCCCAGCAGCAATTCACCACCAACGGTGACCGGCATCGAAGTCTTTCCAACTGAGCGGCGATTGAAACCAAGCGGACAGCAGCAATTGCGGGTGCTGGCAAGTTATTCAGATGGCCGTGTGGTGGATGTAACCCGCCTCGCCCAGTACGAGGGCAATGCCTCCGAACTCGCGGACGTCGACAAGGCCGGCCTCGTGCAGGTGGCCACCACAGCCACTGACCGGCGTTCGGGCACCGTCGCCATCATGGTTCGGTTCTGCAGCCGTGTTGCGGTCTTCCGCGGAGTGCTACCGCTTGACGTTCCGTTGGCAGAACTTCCCGCAGCCGAAAACTTCTGCCGGAACCTTGTCGACCGGCATGTGCTCGATCACCTCCGCAAACTCCGGCTCCCACCATCGCCGGTCTGCGATGATGCCACCTTCATCCGCCGCATCACACTTGACCTCGCCGGACGCCTGCCCACACCAGAGGAAACCAGGCAATTCCTGGCCGCTTCGGAACCCACCAAGCGGGACGCCCTCATCGAGCGGCTTCTCGCCTCACCCGACTACGCGGACCACTTTGCCATGAAGTGGTCGGCCATCCTCCGTAACCAGCGTTCGGACAACGAACTGCATCGGCGGGGAAGCTACGCCTTCCATGCCTGGATTCGTCAGGCTCTGCTGGAAAACCGTCCCTACAACGAATTTGTGGCCGACATTCTGACAGCCAGCGGTGAGGTGGCAACAAACCCACCAGTCATCTGGTATCGGCAGGTAAAGGACATCAACCAGCAGGTCGAGGATGCGGCCCAACTCTTTCTCGGGCAGCGGCTTCAGTGCGCCCGCTGCCACCATCATCCGTTCGAAAAATGGGGCACGGACGACTATTTCAAGCTCGCAGCATTTTTTTCTCAGGTGAGTCGAAAACCGGGAACCCAGCCCGGTGAGGATCGGATCTACCATCGCCGTGGAACACCGCAGGCAAAGGGACCCAAGGCCATGCACGCCCCGGCTGTCCTCGACGGCGCGACGGCGACAGTCGCCAGCAGTGATGATCCCCGGGCGACACTGGCTACCTGGATGGCTGAACCGGACAACCCATTCTTCGCACGCTCCCTCGTCAACCGTTACTGGAAGCATTTCTTCGCTGTCGGCTTGGTTGAACCAGAAGACGATCTACGAATCACCAATCCGGCAACCAATCCGGCACTGCTCGACGGGTTGGCTGCCGCCTTCGTCGAGTCTGGTTTTGACCTCAAGGCTGTTATCCGGCTGATCTGCCAGTCCCGAACGTACCAACTGGCTTCCGAACCAAATGCCTTCAATGCTGAGGATCGCCAGAGTTTTTCTCGATACTACGCCCGGCGGCTCCCTGCCGAGGTCGCGCTTGATGCTGTCGACCGGCTCACGCTGGACCCCACCCGTTTTCAAGGTGTGCCACCGGGCACTCGAGCCGTCGAACTCCCCGATCCGAATTTTGACAACTATTTCCTCACAGTTTTCGGTCGCCCCAAGGCCGACAGCGCCTG
>RFVE01000020.1 GCA_009922585.1 Planctomycetia bacterium | reverse complement strand
AGGGGCTGCGGGTTGGCATTCTCGATCTCACCGACGGTGAGCCGACCCCGCTGGGGAGCCCCCAGACCCGGGCCGCTGAGACCGCTGCCGCGACGGCCGTTCTCGGCGTCCCCTGGCGAGAAAACCTTGGCCTACCCAATCGCCGGCTGCGGGCAACTCTCGCCGCCCGAGCAGCGGTCGCCGGGGTCATCAGACGCACCCGCCCCCGCCGACTGTTCACGCATTACTGGGTCGATGCCCATCCGGATCATCTCGCTGCCTGCCGACTCGTTGAGGCAGCCCGCTTCTGGGCCAAGCTGACCAAGACTGACCTCCCGGGCGATCCCTGGCATCCCGAAAGGATCTACCACTTCTGGAGCGTTCACCTGAAGACCCTGCCTCGGCCTGCTTTCGTGTTCGATACATCCATGACGGCTGACCGGAAACAGGAGGCGATTGCCTGCTATGCCAGCCAGTTTCCCCGCTCGGCGGCCCCGCCAACGGTACCGGAACGAGTAGCGGCAGCCGACGCGTGGTGGGGTAGCATGATCGGCACAATCGCCGGAGAACCCTTCGCCTGCCGGGAACCAATCGGACTCACCGGGTTTGGAAACCTACGTTGAGTTTCCTGACGGGAACGTTCCGGCTAGCAGGCTGAACCGAGGTGGCGGGCCACAACTTCACCGGTCGATAGTCATGTGGGTCCTCTGCAATCGTCTCAGGCTCTGCTGGAGCCGAATTCCGCAAACGTCCGTCGCCACCGGAAGGGAACAGACACATGGCCGCTCGGGATATCAACGTCGTCGCACTGGTGAAGGGTGGCGAACGGTATGTCTTTCTATACGACGACGACAGCCGAGCGGAAACACTCAAGACCCTCGGACGCTATGCGGCCAACCCGGACCTGAGCTTTTCGTGGTACGACGCTTCCGTGCTTGGCCAAAAGATTCGGCAGAGCACACCGCGGTCACCCCGCGAGGGGATCGCCCCGCGAGCCAACCGCCGCGGCTGATCGTCTGCGAAAAAGCCGTCTATGGTCGACCATGCCACCCACGACGATTTTCACGAGCCGCTAAGCCGGTTTCTTCGCTACCTCGCGGCCGAGCGGGGTGGGTCAGCTCACACGGTCAAGGGCTACCGGGAAGATCTCCTCCAACTGATCGATTATCTGCAAGAGGCGGGCTGCCGTCGCCCTGCCGACGTCACAACCACATTGCTCCGCCGCTATGCCGCCGGACTCCACGCCGCCGGTTATGCCGCCACCACCATCGCCCGCAAGCTCGCCAGCATCAGGGGCTTCTACCGGTTTGGCCACCGCGAGGGCTGGGTCTCAAGCAATCCGGCTGCCCCACTGCGCAGCCCCAAACGCGGCCAACGGCTGCCAAAGTTTCTCACCACCGACGAAATCGGTCGGCTACTCGACACTCCACCGGCCGACACCGACGCTGGCCTTCGTGATCGAGCCATCCTCGAACTGTTTTACTCAGCCGGGCTTCGAGTGACCGAACTTGCGACTGCGAGTGATCCCGACCTTGATCTCGAGGCCGGCACCATTCGTGTTCGCGGCAAGGGCCGCCGCGAGCGGCTTGGCATCGTTGGCTCGCATGCCCGCCAGGCCTTGAGCCGCTGGCTGGCGGTCCGCCGCCGCTTCGCGCGGTCGCAGCAGCCGGCCACCCCCCAACCACTGTTCGTCAATCGCTTTGGCGGCCGGCTTTCGGTCCGCAGCATTGGCCGGCTACTGGAAAAGCATCTGGCAGTAGCGGGGCTAAGCGGCCGGGCCAGCCCCCATACGCTGCGTCATAGTTTCGCTACCCACCTCTTGGACGCCGGTGCAGACATTCGCAGCGTCCAGGAACTGTTGGGGCATAAGAGTCTGGTCACGACGCAAATCTACACTCACGTCACGACCAGCCGGCTACTCGATGCCTTTGAGAAGGCACACCCGCGGGCCAGATAGCAAGCCCTCGAAAAATACCCTGGCGGGCTTTTTCCAAAGACCGCTAAACCACGCCACGGCGGACTGCCCAGACGGCCGCCTGGGTGCGGTCGCTAACGGCTAGTTTGCGAAGAATGTTCTGCACGTGCTCCTTCACCGTTTCGACACTGATTGTCAGCGACTGGGCAATCTCTTTGTTGGATAGGCCCAACGCCATATGCCGAAGCACCTGCATCTCCCGCTGTGTGAGTGGGATGTCAGGGTCTGGCGTGGCAACACGATTCGCCATCGTGGTGGCAACCCTGCGCAACTCACCTGCCCGCATCGGCAGTTGGCCGGAGGCGGCGCCGGTGATTGATTCAAGCAACTCGCCACGGGTGCAGCCCTTGAGCATGTAGTCATGCGCGCCGCCAGCCACAGCCCTGGCAACGTAGGTTGGATTATCGAACGTCGAGAGCATCACGCATCTGACATTCGGCATATCGGCACGAATCTTCTCGAGCGCTGACAGCCCGTCCATGCCAGGATGCATTCGGATATCGAGCAGCACAACATCTGGCTTGTGCTTGCGGGTGAGTTTGACTGCCTCCTCACCGGTAGTGGCCTCAGCAACAATTTTCACGTCACTACCTTCAAGGAGTGTTGCCAACCCTTTCCGAACCACCTCGTGGTCATCAGCAATCACGACCCTCACCGATTCACTCGCCTTTGCCATCAGTTCCAATACTCCTTGAATTTTCTTTCACACGATGCACGGGCCACCAGAACACCAAGTTTGACCGATCGCTGCCCCATATCGAACCACGGAAGTAACTATGGACTATGGTACGCGGGAAAACTGCAGACGTTTTGAGGAATCAACAGAATACTGGGACAGCCGGTTCCGTCCCGGGGGGACAGTACCCAACAATCGAACCCGCTAATTGTACTCTAATTCCAAAGATTTGAACTACAACGAACAAAAAGACCCATCACCGGAGGGGGACGGCCGGAATGACGGCAGATGCAGGCTGGTCATGGATCAGGAAATCCACCCCTCCCGCATCAGTTCCAACAGTGGAGCGGCCCCCTGCTCCAGCAGGCTATCGGCGACCTGCCGACCCATGGCCTCGGCGTCCGCCAGTGACTCGACAGGGTAGGCAGCAGACGCCGTCACCGACACAACGTCTTCTCCACGTTCGGCGAGCACTCGTCCCCCAAGGTGCAACTGGCCATCGGGCTCGAACCGTCCCCAACTCCCGATCGGGGCTAGGCAGCCGCCGGCAAGACTTGCCAGTAACGCCCGCTCCGCCATCGCTGCCAGCTTAGTTGCGTTATTATTGAGTGGACCGACGACCTGCTGCATCCACTGGTCATCCTGACGGATTTGGATCACCAAGGCTCCCTGGGCGACCGCCGGCCAGAAGTCGGGAGGCTGTAGCACCTCGCTGATCCGATCAGCGTGACCAAGTCGCTCCAGACCTGCCGCGGCCAGTACCACCGCGTCCAGACTGCCATCCTCCAGCCGTTGCAAACGAGAGTCGACGTTGCCACGAAGACCTTCTATCTGCAGGTCGGGCCGGAGGGCCCGTAGCTGTACCCGACGACGGACACTGGCTGTTCCAACAGAAGCTCCCGGCGGCAGTTCATGGAGTCTCGCCCCATCGCGACTGACGAGCACGTCAAACGGCGTTGCCCGCGGGGGCACACAGTCAAGGACCAGACCATCCGTGGTGGCTGTAGGCAAGTCCTTGAGACTGTGGACCGCTGCATTAATTTCACCATCGAGGAGGCTCCTTTCGAGCTCCCTGACAAAAACACCGTCATCCCCGATTCGGGCAATCGGAAGATCCTGCCGGTTGTCTCCCTTCGTCGAGATGATGACCTCCTCGACGGTATGCCCCAGCGCCCGTAGTTGCTCAATCAACTGGCCGGTTTGTGCGCGGGCCAGCTGACTTCCGCGGGTTCCAACTCGGATTGCGGCCGGACTGGAAAGCGGAACTTTAGACGCTTGGTCGAATGGATCCATTGCAGAGTTGGGGCTGGGGCCACGGGGGCGGTCGATCGGAATCACATTGAATCGGCAGAAGCCTCAGCCCTTGCCGCGACAGCAGCGTAAACGAGCGACGCACCGGCCTCCAGCAGCAGCCGTGTCGCGGCGGCCAGAGTCGCTCCGGTGGTGGTGACATCATCGACCAACAGCACCGTTTTGCCACTCACCCGTCGGTCGCGTACCCGAAAACTTGCCGCTACGTTAGCCGGTCGGGCTGCCGCAGGCAGGCTACGTTGCGGCGGCCTGAGGGACGACCGGGCGAGGGCATGCCGCAGCGGTACGCCCAGTTCGCGAGCCAGTTGGCCAGCCATTCCCGCGGCTGCATTGGTTCCCCGCCGCCACCGCCGCAGCCAGTGCATCGGCACAGGCACGACAGTCGCAATCTCCCAGGACCGGACAACCGGCCGCTGAGAAACGAGTAGGAGGGCGAGCAGCTCGGCAAGATCCTCGCCTGCCGGATGCTTGGCTTGAAGTACCGCCTCGCGAAGCAGGCCGTCGTAGCGACCGAGCACAGAGATTTCCCGCCAGGCAGGCTGCTCCTTCCCCAGTCTGGTCGCAAGCTGGCGGCAGCCACCGCAGCCATTCCCCCCCACCCCGGGCAGTCCACAACGTTTACACCGTGGAGTCTGATCACAGAGTTCAATCCGGCAGCCGTTACAAAGCCGGTGAGCCAGCACATCCGCCCCCGCGGCTCTGCCGCGTTCAGGTAACGGCTGGCTGCAGATGCAACAGGCTGCTGGGAAGACAAGCTGCTCGCCCGCTGCCGCGAGTGTGGTCGCCCAGCCCTTGCAGGTCATCCAGATTGTCTTTGTGACGGAGTTTGAGAGAGGCATCCCAAGGCAAGCAATCGACGATAGGCGCTGTTCAGAGAACGGAATTGACGTCACCCAACATCCTACCTATCTTCCGCCCCCCACCGCACCCCTCACTGACCAGCGTGTCACCATGCTGATTGACCGCTATCTGTTCCGGAGCCAACTGCAGGCCTTCTGCATTGTTTTTCTAAGCCTCGCTGGCCTCACCTTTGTCATCGATGCGTTTACAAATCTCGAGGAATTCGTCACCCATGCGGAAGAGACAGGGGGGCTTGCGGTCGTGCTGGGCCGCTATTACGGCTATCGCCTGATCTCATTTTTTGACGCCACCAGTCCGATCATCTCGCTTGCCAGCGGTATGTTCGCCCTCTCCTGGCTTGAGCGACACAATGAGTTGACCGCCCTGCTTGCCGCCGGCATTACCCGGTGGCGGATCGCCCGGCCAGCCATCTTTTTTACGGCGGTAGTCAGCCTCGTCGCCGTCACCAATCGGGAATTTATACTTCCTGAAATTCGAACAGCGATTTCCAGAAACGCCCAGGATCTTAGTGGGAAAACAGAAAAGCCATTCGAGGCGCGTTATGACCACGAGACAGAAATCCTGTTTCGGGGCCGCACCTATCAGGAGGCAACCCGCCGGATCGAGTCTCCGAGCCTGCTCATGCCACCGCTACTGGCGGACTATGGGCCCCAGATTGACGCAGTTGATGCACTCTGGCGGCCCGTCACTGAAAACCATCCTGCCGGCTATCTGCTTCGCGGCGTTCAAACCCCTCCCGACATCGACAGCCTGCCGCCGCTTAGGCTCGACGGCTTCACGGTCGCTCAGACCGCCTGTTCAGCCGACTGGCTCAAGCCCGGACAGTGTTTCGTCACCAGTGGAGTCACCTTCGAACAGATGATTGGTTCGTCCAACTGGAGCCAGTATTCTTCGACACCGGAATTGGTCAGGGCGATCGCGAACCCCAGCCTCGGCGTCGGAGCCGAGGTGCCACTCCGGGTGCATGCCCGCTTCGTGGCACCTTTCCTCGATATGGCGTTGGCCCTGCTCGGTATTCCGCTGGTGGTTGGGCCGAGTCGACGCGGAGTATTTGTCGCCGTGGGACTGTGCGTGCTGATGACGGTGATCTTCTTCCTGACGACACTTGGCTTTCATGCCTTGGCGACCGGCTACCTCGTAAGCCCCTCACTCGCTGCCTGGGGCCCTCTGCTCTTGCTGGCTCCGCTCGCTGCATGGAGGACACAGCCGATGTGGGAATGAACACGAACTGCCTCGGGCCGGAAAAACCCCGTCAACCCCGCCAGTCATGCGTCCGGCAGAACTTTCCCGATCCCGCCGTTTTCGCCAAGCCTTTTTTCTCGACCCGAACCACCCTTTCTGCCGATGGTACGAAAGAAGAGTGGGCGGGAGCCCGTTCGCCCCGGCAACACAGCGTGTTCGAAGCCGGGATGAATCCCGGCGAAGGAGTGCCAGACCGATGCGAATCAACACCACGCGATTCGGACGAATTGATGTCGATGCGGCTGATCTGCTGACCTTTCCCAGCGGTCTCCCAGGCCTTGAGCATTGCCGCGAGTGGGCGCTGCTCGCTGACTCGGACAACGACGCGCTTGGCTGGCTCCAGAGTACCGTCCGCGGTGATGTGGCCATTGCCGTAGTGAGTCCCCGCCGATTCGTTCCGCAGTATCAGGTTCGCATCCCGCGAAGTGAACTAACCCCACTGCGGCTGCATGACATTCGACAAGCCCAGCTGGTGGTCATTGTCGGCAAAAACGCGACAGGCCTCACCCTCAATCTCAAAGCGCCAATCGTCATCAACCTTGAAGAACGTACAGGCCGGCAGGTCGTAGCCAGTGGCGATCTGTCGATGGCATATCAACTCGATCCAAATCCGACTGCCTTGAAAAAGAGCGCATAATTCGACGACGGCCGACGCGGTGGATCGTCGGTGAGCAAAGACATCAGGAAGGACCCAGCGATGCTCGTACTCTCCAGACAACGTGATGAAAGCATCATGATCGGCGACAGCATCGTCGTGACGATCGTTGACATTCGAGGGGACAAGGTGCGGCTGGGCATTAATGCCCCGGCAGAGATTCCAGTTCACCGGCAGGAGGTCTACGAGGCAATCCAACGGGAGAACCTCCGGGCAGCCAGCCTCGATCCGGAAGAGACGCAGAGTCTCAGCGGCATGGCAGCCCGCCGTGGCGGCTCTGAAAAGGCCCCGTCAAAGGCACAACCGCGGTAGCAGACCGTAGAAACCCGAAAAGTCTCAGCGTTATCGGGTGTTCACCAGGCGAGTTGGCAATCTCCTGCGTTTGCAGGCAGGGGCCATGGATCGCTTTTCCTACGAACAATCAGCCGCAGCGGAACACCACCGCTTCAGCCTTGGGGGAAATAGTCTGGCTCATTCCCTGGCTTCCACTTGATGTTACAACCGATGCTTGGCTTCTGCAGCTCCGGAACAGAGGCTCCTGCAAGCACCGCATCGATCGCCCGCCTGAGATCGGCACCAGTCACTGGAATGCCACTGTCTGGCCGACTGTCATCGAGTTGCCCGCGGTAAACAAGGTGACGGTCGCCATCAAAAAGATAGAAATCAGGGGTGCAGGCAGCATGGTAAGCCTTGGCCACCGTCTGGGTTTCATCGAACAGGTAGGGGAACTCATAGCCCCGTTCCTCACTTTCCCGCACCATCTGCTCCGGTGAGTCGGCAGGATGGGTCGCCACATCATTGGAACTGATGGCGACGACACCAATTCCCAGTGGCAGATAGTCGCGGCCAAGCGTTGCCAATTGATCGGCCACATGCTTGACGAAGGGGCAATGGTTGCAAATGAACATGACGACCGTACCCCGCGAACCGGCAACGTCCGCCAACGATAGGGTGCGGCCATCGACGTTCACCAGTGAAAAGTCGGGGGCCGGCGTGCCGAGGGCAAGCATGGTGCTGGGAGTGCGAACCATCTGGGTAATCTCCTGAGGGGTGAACGAGGCCGGTTTCTGGCGGTTGATCAGCGATCACGATACCTTGAAAAATTGGCGGGGCTTGCACGTACCACCCACCATCAGCATTCCTGTCGCAGAAACAGCCGGCAGGCATTGGCGGTGGTGGTTGCGGCAAGGTGCTCAAGTGATTCACCCCGGGCGATCGCAAGGCACCGGGCAGTGTGGATGACATGAGCCGGCTCATTCCGTCTTCCCCGCAACGGTTCCGGAGAAAGAAATGGACTGTCGGTCTCAATTAGCAGCCGATCGGCTGGCACGGTTGTGGCTACCTGCCGGAGCGCATCGGCTGATCGAAAGGTCACCATGCCGGCAAACCCGAGGTAAAAACCCAGTTCGACCGCCTCGGCAGCCTCCTCGACAGTCCCAGTAAAACTGTGGAGGACCCCCGTCAGCGGCCCGTGCCGACAGGCCCCTGAGAGGGTATCCAGAACATCACGGATACTTTCGCGGCAGTGGATAACAAGCGGCAGTCCAAGTTTCTGGGCCAAACGGATGTGACGATCGAAAAAGTCTCGTTGGACATCCCGGCCCGCAGTATCACGAAACCAGTCGAGACCAGTCTCACCAACTGCCGCCACCCGCCCGGAGACAATCAGGCGGGTAACCCGGTCCCACTCATTGGGCTCAATCTCGGCCACGTCATTGGGATGGATGCCAGCCGCACTGACGAGTCCCGTTTCCTTCTCACAGAGATTCGCTGCCGCCTCACTGTCGGCTGCCCGGGTGCCAATCACTGTCAACCGGCTAACGCCCGCGGCCCGAGCGCGGGTAAGCACGTCTTCAAGATCTCCGCTGTAGCGGAGTGGATCAAGATGACAGTGGCTGTCGTAAAAGTCCATCGGCTGGCCGTCGGGACGCTTCATCCGGTGGGAATCGGACCAGCGGCAGTCGCTTTCTGAACAAGCCTGGCCTGCTGTTGAGAAAGCAGGTCGGCGTGCCCGTCGATCGCAGCCCCTACTTCACGAACCAGTTCGGCTGCTCGACCGGCGGTGAAATCACCGTAGCTGGCTGCCAGATCTGCCTCTTCCATGAGGCCGACAATCTCCCGCTGCCGATTGGTGAGGTCGACGATCACACGGCCCAGCAGAAATCCAAGGTCGACGTCATGCCAACCGGTGAACGACAGTGGAAAAGCCGACTGCGGTGACTCCAGCTCCTGATCGATGAGAATCGTTTCTGCCCGGTCGATGAAATTCTGGTGGTCGGCAGCTACGTCGGCCAGAGCGAGCTTCAGATCCTCATCACCTCGATAGGTCCAGATGCCTGATTCGGCCAGATACATCAGCGGTGACCGCCGTAGCAAGCAGATCAGCTGGCTCAGCATCTCGCCACTCACCAGGCGGGGATCATAAGTTCTCATCAGACGCACTCCCAGAACACTTGCGCAGCCCCGGCCGAACACCCACTCAGGAGGCGATCGCACCGGCCAACTGGGCAGCCGCATAAAGCCCTGACCAGAAAATCCCAAACACGACAACCGGGACAACAAGCCCGGTCACCATGGCACCGGAAATTGAAACCAGGGGAAACGGCTCGGCTACCCGGTCACCGGGCAGTGGATCAAATGTCATTACCTTCAGCACCCGCAGGTAATAGAACAGGCTGATCACGGTGTTGAGCCCCCCAATCACGAGCAGCAGCAGCATCAGCGGCCGCTCACAGCCCACTGAAATGGCATCGACCAATGAGGAGAAAACAAGGAACTTGGCCACGAAGCCTGACAGCGGCGGCAACCCAATCAGGCTCACGAGCACGACGGCCATCGCCACGACAATACCAGGGCTCGTGCGAATGAGTCCGCCGTAGGCCGCAATCTCCTCGCTCCGGAGCTGATTTCGCAACATGGCGACGATTCCAAAGGCCCCCAGATTCATGAAAAGGTACGTCGCCAGATAAAAGGCCACCGCCGTGATCGCGTCGCGGGCACCAGCCGGAGCATCAGCCGCCATAGCCACCGCTGCCGCGACCGCCATCATGAGGTAGCCGGCGTGGGCAATGGTTGAATAGGCAAGCAACCGCTTCATGTTGGACTGTCCATACGCTGCCAGATTTCCAAAGGTGCAGGTAACCGCCGCCAGCAGACCAATCACATAGACAATGAAATGCCGCGCATCAACCAACGCCGTCACGGTGGCGGCAACCGTCGATTCATTTCCACCAGCCGGCATGCCAAACCCGAAGGCAACCCGCACCAGCAAAGCCACAGCAGCTGCTTTACTCGCGACCGACAGGAAGGCTCCAACTTCAGCAGCCGCCCCCTCGAAAACGTCAGGGCACCAAAAGTGAAAGGGCACAGCCGAAAGCTTGAAGGCGAGGCCCACGGTCAGCATGAGCCCACCGAGGCAGAGCACCATCGCACTGCCACCGGTGCCACCCGCCGAGAGAACCCGAGCCAGTTCGCCTGGCAGAGCAGGAAGCTGGAGTGTCCCAAGCACTCCGGCAATCAGGCTGATTCCGTAGAGCATGACACCAGCAGCACCCGCTCCGTAAACCGCATATTTAAGCGCAGCCTCGGAACTAGCCGGTCGTCCCTTGAGCATGCCAGACAACGCGTAGGAAGGCACACTCGCCATCTCTACGGCCATGAAGACCATCAACAGATGATTGGCTGACGCCATCAAGCACATGCCAAGGCTGCTGCCGAGAACAAGCACATAGAAGTCAGCTCCGTCTTCCCGGTCGGGAATGCCGGAAAGCTTCGTCAGCAGCACGTAGAGCACCAAAAAGCCGGAGAGAATCAGCCGCAGATACGCCGTCAGCGAATCGTAGACGAGCAACCCACCGAAAATCTCCTGACGCCCACCGGCCGATGACAGAATCGCATCTCCTGGCAAGCCCCCAAGCCCAAGGAAGTCAGCATAGGCGTACCAGGTAGCGAAGCAGACGCCGCCAAGCGCAAGTAGTCCGGAGTCGACCCGCCGCAACAGGGGCAGCATGCGGCACAGCAGCAACAACACGATGGTCACCACAATCGTGAGTTCTGGCCTGAACAGCGGTAGCGAAACACCAACGGTGTCATTGAACAGTTCGGTCAGCAAGGTGCCGATATTCATCTCAGTCGCTCCAACAGGAGAATGTTCTTCCCGGCGGGTTTCGCCTTACCATGCCCCGGTCAGCGGGACTCAATATCGGCAAGGTCGCCCAGACCGATGGCTGGCACGCGTGAATCAGGGGTTACGTGCCCTTCGGCAACCATCATTTTCCGGGCACCGTCGTGTACGTCCCGGGTCCAGTCCGCAAGCGTTTCAACCTGCTGATTGACCGACGGCGTCACATATTGAAAAAGGGTCTGCGGGGCGACGCCAAAGACGATCGCCAAAAACACCAACGGGGTACCGATCGCCAACTCACGTGAAGTGATCGGTGTTAACGCTTCCTCGTGAGGGCCACGATACTCCGCCCCAAGATAGACCCGCTGAATCGCCCACAGGATATAAGCAGCAGTCAGGATGACCGTGAACGCCGAGATCACCGCAAGCACCCGGCTGTAATTCCAACTCGAGAGAGTCACTAGGACCTCACCAATAAATCCACAGAGACCGGGGAGACCAAGACCGGCAAAAAAAACGGCTATGGCGAGACCGCTGTAGACCGGCATCTTGCCGAAGATACCACCGAATTCCTGAAGGTTTCGGTGATGCACCCGGTCGTAGAGCACTCCGACCATAAAGAACATGCCAGCTGAACTGATGCCGTGAGCCAGCATTTGAAACATTGCCCCGTTGACTCCCTGAGCCCAGAAGTCCCACCGGTACTGCTGGCCGTCAACCGCACTCCAGACCCCCAGGCCAAGCATCACGTAGCCCATGTGGCTGACTGAGCTGTAGGCCACCATCCGTTTGAAGTCGGTCTGAGCCAGAGCCGCGAAGGCCCCGTAAACCATCGATACCACGCCGACCCCGCAGACCAGCCAGGCCAGCGACAGGCCAGCACCCGGACAGATCGGATAGCAAATTCTCAAAATGCCGTAACCACCGAGCTTCAGCAAGACACCGGCAAGGATCATCGAGATCGGCGTGGGTGCCTCAACGTGGGCGTCTGGCAGCCAGGTATGAACCGGCACCACGGGCACCTTGATCACAAAGCCGATCAGCAGCAGCAGAAAGGCCCAGGTTTCCAGACTTGTGTTAAACCAGACGGTGGTGGCGGCAAACGGTGAGTTCGGCAGTTGGCCAATCGCCGCCAAAGCCATCAGGTTGAAAGTGTGCACTGCCCCTTCGGTTGACCGGATAGCGGCGATTTCATCAACAGCGGTGGCCGGGCTCACAACATGCGTCGCGATTAGTTGTTCATCCGAGAGCTGCCCGACGTCGCTCGTGAAGTAGAGCATGAGAATCGCAATCAGCATCAGCACGCTGCCCAGCAGCGTGTAAAGGAAGAATTTGATTGCCGCGTATTCCCGGCGAGGCCCACCCCAGATGCCGATGAGGAAGTACATCGGCAGGAGCATGACCTCCCAGAAGACATAGAAGAGGAAGAAGTCGAGCGAGACGAATACTCCGAGCATGCCGGTCTCAAGCAGCAGAAAAAGCACGTGGTATGCCTTCACGTGCTTGCTGATCGGCCAACTGGCTGCTGCGGCCAGCATTGAAAGGAACGTCGTGAGCACGACCAGTGGCAGACTGATTCCATCGACTCCGAGCAGATACTCGATTCCAAATGCATCGATCCAAGGAAATTTGACCACCGCTTGCATGTCGGGGTTGCCAAGCAAGAACTGCCCGGGACCAACCGGACCGAACAACTGCGGCACTGCCAGCCAGAGTGACAGCAGAAACACAACAGCCGTCGTGCCGAGGGTGATCCAACGGACGGCCTCCTCCCGTGCCTTTGGCACGATCGGCAGCGACAGAAAAGCCGCCACGAAGGCAGGCAGGAAAACGATCAGCGTCAGCGGCCAGAAGGCGGCATTTTCAACGACTGCGGCGTTCATGTGATGATCCAGAGCAGGGTAAGAGCATGGAGAGCGTAAGTGTGTCGACGGGACTCAGCCGGCCAGAGAGGTACGGAATAGAAGCGTCGCAAGCACGAAGATTGCCACCGTCCCGACAACGATGAACATCACGTACTGCCGCAAACGTCCGGTCTGTAACCGTCGCATTTCAATCCCAGTGTTCCAAGTGATTCGCCCGGCGGCATTGACTAGGCCATCGACCACAGTCCGATCGAACCAGGCATCGATGCCAGCAACCTGACGAGCCGCCCAGGCAAGCCCGTTGATCAGGCCATCGATAAAAATTTTGTCAATGCCACTGACCAATCGAGCAAGCTGCAGTGTCGGCACGACAAAAACGGAATGATAGAGTTCATCGACATACCAGCGGTTCACGAGGAACGTGTAAGCCGGCCCCGCGAGCCGGGCGAGACCGGCTGGGCTCACCAAAGGCTTGAGGTACATGAGTGCTGCGAGCAGCACTCCGGCGGTAGCCGTGAGAAAGGCGGTCAGCGTTGCGATGACGTGAATGTCCCCGGCGTGGCTGTCGTGCTCGGCGGGAAGGCTGATCGCACCAAGGATGGCATCAGTCGAAACAGCCACCGCTGTTCCAGCCGGGCGCGACTGCTCAAGCAAACCCGCCACACCAAACCCACTTGGCAATCCCCAGCCTGAAATCACCGCAAACACAGCCAACACCACGAGCGGCACAGTCATCACCTTGGGTGACTCGTGGGCGTGCTCAGCAACGTGGTGATCCCGGGGACTGCCGGCAAAAGTCATGAACCAGAGCCGGAACATGTAAAACGCTGTGATAAACGCCCCACCGGCAACTGCGAGGTAAAGGATGCCATGAGAGGGGTTCAGCCGCGCGAAAAGGAGTGCCTGAGCGAGTATGGCGTCCTTTGAGTAGTAGCCACTCAGCCCAATCACAAAGGGAATGCCGGCGCCAATGATGGCAAGACAGCCGATCAGCATCGTCCAAGCTGTGTACGGCATCACCTTCAGCAGTCCACCCATTTTCCGCATGTCATTGGTATGGCATGCGTGAATCACAGAACCAGAGCAAAGGAAGAGAAGGCTCTTAAAAAAAGCATGGGTGACAAGATGAAAAAGACCGGCCACCCAACCGCCAACCCCGAGCGCGAGCATCATGTATCCAAGTTGGCTCACCGTCGAATAGGCGAGCACCCGCTTGATGTCATTCGCGGTCACTGCGATCGTTGCTGCGATAAATAGCGTGATGCCACCGACATAGGCGATCACCAGTAACACATCTGGGGTCAGCACTGGATAGAAACGACCAACCAGGTAAACGCCCGCCGCCACCATCGTTGCGGAATGGACCAGCGCCGAGACCGGGGTAGGGCCCTCCATGGCATCGGGCAGCCAGACGAAGAGTGGCACCTGCGCACTTTTGCCGACACAACCGCAGAAAATGCCGATACCTGCAATGAACAGCAGCCAGCGACCATAGCCCGCCTCCCGCCAGCCTGGCACAGCCGCAGCCACCTCGCGGCGGACCGCCTTCTGATCGGACTGTCCGGATGCCAAGCCGGCCACCTCGTTGGCAGCGGCAAACTCGACGAGCCCGTCAGGGACTTCCTGCTGGTGATCGTGAGCCGCTGGTCGCACCAACTCAAACAGTCCGGGCTGAGCGTCACCGGTGGTTGGATCGGCACTGGAACCAAAATGCAGCGTGCCAAGACCACCCCAGAGGGCCATCAGGCCGATCAGCATCCCAAAGTCACCAACGCGGTTGACGATGAACGCCTTGTTGGCCGCGGTCGAAGCCGAGTGCCGCTCAAAGTAGAAGCCAATCAGAAACCACGAACAGATGCCCACGAGTTCCCAAAAGACGAAGACCATCGCCAGATTGCCCGCAATGACGATGCCGAGCATAGAGAAACAGAAAAGCGATAAAGCCTGAAAAAATCGGTGAAACCGCCCAGCACGAGTCAATGGCCCACCACTCGCCAGCTGGACCTCCGCATCCGTGACTGGATGCAGTTCGTCGTGCATGTAGCCAGCAGCGTAGACATGAATGCAGGTGGCGATGAGCGTGACCACCACAAACATCAACACGGTGATCGAGTCAATGTACCAGCCGATCGAAAGCCTGAGCGAACCACCAGCATAAAGCGTGTACCAGTCGCCCGAGTAGGCCACGGGCCCTGCCAGTGCGAGCCCTTCCTCCTCACCGTGCCCATCACCATGGCCTTTTGAACCGTGATGCTCGGTATCGTGAGGTTCCTGAGCACCATGGCCACCAACGCCCCCCTGCACCGCCGACTTTTCCGTGTAGGACGTCAAGTGCAACAATGAATCGCTACGCACGGCGTGGTCTTCACCATGGTCGCCATGACTGAGCGCTACTGGTGGATGGTACCCCAACCAAAGTCCGAGCGCCACCACCGAAAGAGCAAGTGACGAACCGATCGCTGCCGTGGCAACATTAGCCGCAAACTTTCCATGCGGCCCCATCCGGTTGCCCAAAAAAAGAATTGCCACAAAGGAGGCGAGGGGGACCAGCCAGGCAATTCCCAGCAACAGCGGCAGCAGCGTGGCGATTTCCATGATTGCGTTTCGTACTCTGGGCCCGAAGGTCATCCGCCCGGTCAACATCGACCGTACCGTGGTTGTTGTAAAAGTTGAGCGTGATCGCCAGCGCCACAGCTGCTTCGGCAGCGGCCAACAGGATGACAAATAGCGCCATCACTTCGCCATCGAGGCCAAGGGGTGACCGGCCCTCGCCGGCGAGATAGGACGAGCCAAAGGCCACAAAATTGATGTTTGCCCCGTTCAATACCAGTTCAATACCCATAAGCACACCGAGCGCATTCCGCTTGACGGCCATGCAGACCACACCAGCGGTAAACATAATGGCACCAACAATCAGGTAATGGGTAACACTGACGGTGCCCGTCGCTACCAGAATCATCGGCCACTCCCTATGAGAACTGAGGCCGCCTCTCGATCGTCCGGACGTCCAGACGGCCGTGGTGAGGGTGGGTGGTCGGCAGATGCTACAACGTCGATTGCCCGGGGAGTTCGTCGGCGTTTGGCTCTGGCCAAATAGGCTGCACCAACCAGCACAACCAACAGGTGCACGGACACGATTTCAAAGGGCAGCAGATAGCCGCTCCGACGCTGACTTTCAGCCGCTGAATCAGGGCTGTCGACCCGCACACCCACGAGTGCCATCCCAAGGGGCGTCGCCGTTGGCGGCTGCGTCTCTGCCCGCCCCGGTCGTCGCCAGGTCTCGATCGAAACAGCCGACTGCACGAGGACTGCGAGCAAGGCAGCGGCCAGAATGCCTGCGATAACCCGGTCACCCGGCGGAGTTCTTAGGGCAACCAACTTGGTCTGGGCCGTTAGCATGACCCCGAAGACCAGGAGCACCAGCGTACCGCCGACGTAAATCATCAACTGCATCGAACCAACGAATTCTGCACCTGCCAGAAAGAAAAGGCCGGCTGTTGCCCCGAGTGACAGCACAAGATGGAGGGCCATGCGGACAACGTTATCCGTGACCACGACCATCACGGCAGCACCACAGGCAACCAGTGCAAATAAGACGAAGAGGGAGGCGTGCCAGTCTATTGCGGCGACCGGAAGTGGCGTCGACTGCTGCAGAAAAAGGAAGTTGGCCATCCAGTTCATCGCTCCGCCACTCCCGCAAGTTGCTGGCTGACAGAACTGCCCGCATCGGTTGACACTGCCGACGAATCCTCCGGTTTCTCGACAGCCTGCTCAAGCCATCCCTCCCGCACGGCAATCGCCGTGCGGCGACCACCCGGCAAAAGACCGCCTGGCAGAAAGAGTTGCCAGAGCATGACGCCCGCGAACATGGCCGCTGCTATCGGCGTGCAATACTTCAGGCAGGTCGTCATGACTTGGTCGATTCGCAATCTCGGAAGGGTCCAGCGAATCCACATCATCAACAGCACTCCAACCGTCGCTTTGGCCAACAAATTCGCACACCCAAGCAAGCGAACAGCGTAAGGGGCGGTGACTGCTGAGCCATCGCTCCAACCAGCCAGTTCAGCGATTGGGATCGGCCCGTTCCAGCCGCCCAGGAACAGCACCGCCGCAAGACCACTCACTAGAAACATCGAACCGTATTCCGCCATGAAGAAAAAGCTCCAGCGGAGCCCGGAATATTCGGTGTGGAACCCAGCAACAAGTTCGCTTTCCGCTTCGGCAAGGTCAAACGGCGCACGATTCACACTGGCTACAGCGCAGGTGAAATAGACCCAGAAAATCACGAAGGTAAAAGGATCGTGGAACAGATACCAGTTGGTCAGCCATCCAGCCTGCTTTTCGCCAATGGTGACGAGGTCCATACTGCCGGCCAGCATGACCGGGACCACGACGCACATGCCGAGCGGAACCTCATAGCTGACCACCTGGGCGGCTTCCCGCATCGCCCCGAAAAGCGACCACTTTGAGGCCGAGGCATAGCCAGCGAGGATGACTCCAAATACCTCCAGACCGAGCACGGCGATAACGAAGAAAACCCCGACGTTGAGACGCTGACCAACCACATCGAAGGCGAAAGGCATCGCGATGAATGCGCAAAAAGAGGCACAAAAACTCACGTACGGCGCCAGCCGAAACAAAAGGGTATCGGCCCCATCCGGCATCAGGTCTTCCTTGGCGAGTAGTTTGATGCCATCCGCGAGTGACTGGAGCCAGCCGAAACGCCCGCCGGTCCGCGTCGGTCCCAGACGGTCTTGAATCCGAGCCGCAATTTTTCGCTCCGCCCAGATAAAGACGAGGGCGCCGCCAGCGATGACATTGAGGATGAGAAACGCAGCAACGCCAGCGGTTACAGACCACGCCAACCAGGTTGGCAGGCCGACGGTGTTCATCAGAAATTCAGCCATGAGGGCGAATCACCACGAGGGGCATGGGGGAGAGGGCATCCGGTGGTTTTACGAGGATTTTCCCGCTTTCTGCCGACATTGTGAAATTTTGCACGAAGTCTGCAACAACGGGGGCCGTCACACAAGGGCCGACAGCGTTTTTCGTTGCCCACACCCCCAGGAAGCATTCAGCGGTCGATCTCTCCCATAACGATGTCGAGGCTCCCGACAACTGCCGGCACATCTGCGATCAGGCAGCCGCGACAGAGCTCGGGAGCGACCGCCAAGTTCGAGAAAGAACTCGAACGTGCCCGAACCCGCCAAGGAATGGCCGAACCGTCCCCTACCAGATAGAAGCCCATCTGGCCCTTGGGGCATTCGGTCTCAAGGTAGGCATCACCCGCGGGCAACTTCTCAGCCAGCTTAAGTGGTTCGCCTAACGGGCCTTTGCAGCGGGAATAACGATCGATTGCCTGCCGCACGAGGTCCATTGACTGAACAACCTCAAGCATTCGAACGAAAAACCGGTGCCAACAGTCACCTAGCACAGCATCAACAGGAACCGCCGGGTATTCGTGATCCCGCGGATAATGTCCGTCTTTCATGACCGCGACTTCGAAGGCATAGCCATCATACATCGCGGTATAGATGCTTTCGCCATCCCGCCGCATGTCGATGTCGACGCCGCTTCCCCGCAGAACAGGCCCCGTGCAACCGTAATCGACCGCCATTTCCGGGCTCAGAACGCCGATACCAGCAGTTCGTTTGACGAAAATTGCATTGGTCGTCAGCAACGTGTGGTACTCACGAATGATCGGCTCGAACTGCTCGAGAAACGCCTCGCAGCGTTGCAGCCAGCCGGGCGGCAGATCGGCGGTCAGCCCACCCACAGTGATGTAGCTGTAGGTCAACCTGGCCCCGCAGGCCTCCTCAAAAAGATCAAGGATTTTCTCTCGTTCGCGGAACGCATAGAGGAACGGACTGAAGGTGCCGAGATCAAGCCCGTAAGCGCCCATTCCCACCAAGTGACTGGCAATCCGTCCGAGTTCTGCGATGAGAACCCGAAGGTGGCGGGCCTTCTCGCTCACCTCGTATTGCATCAACTTCTCAACCGCGAGCGACCAGCCGAGATTCATGTTCATGGCCGCCAGATAATCCATTCGGTCGGTGTAGGGAATCCACTGCCTGGCAGTGAGATTTTCACCGATCTTTTCAGCGCACCGATGCAGGTAGCCGATGTGGGGCTCAAGTTCCGAGACAATCTCGCCGTCAGTCCTCAGAACGAGTCGCAGCACGCCATGGGTACTGGGGTGCTGGGGCCCCATGTTGACGAGCATTTCGTCGGTACGAACATCGAACTCGATAATTCGCTGGTCTTCTTCAATCACCTGCGACATCTTCTGCTGCCTCTTGCTTCAACGGTCGATCGAGAATTTCAGTTGGCCGCAACCTGCTCAGCGGCCACGCATTCCGTGGTACTCAAGCGGCATTTCGTAATCTTTCCGCAATGGATAGCCTTCCCAGTCCTCCGGACAGAGAATCCGCCGCAGATCAGGGTGGCCGACAAACATGACACCGGAAAGATCGTAAACCTCCCGCTCATGCCAGTCCGCTCCCCGCCAGACGCTTACGACGCTCGCTATTTCCGGAAGCTGCCCCGGCTTGTCGCCCTGCCACCTCGGAAGTTTCGTCTTGAGCACGAGGCTCACCCTGGCCACCGTACTCCAGAGGTGATACACGAGTTCGGTATGCGGCTCCCAAGAGACCTTGGCGGCTTTCTTGGCGTCTGGCTGGAACCAATCTATTGCCGTGATGCACTGGAGCCCGTCAAATCTGATCTCACACGAATCCTTCAGCCAGCGACAGGCTGGCAGGAGTTTTTCGGGGGCAATCTCAAGCCAGGGGTCAATTGCCTCGAGGCTTCTTCCGGCAACCGCCCCAGGCACCGCCGCCTCGAGTTGGTCAATAAACGCGGGTCCGCGCATCACGAACTCCTTCCAGCATTGGTCAATCCAGAGGCCCGTTGGTTCGCCACTGCTCGGACCCAGTCAAGGTCGCCGCGGTACCAGACATACGCGAAGCCGATTAACAGCACGGCGTAAAAAATCGCCATGTCAATGACAGCAGTTCTCGCGAGCATCCTGCCACTTTCGGCGACTGCCCATTCGCTTTCCAACTGGCGTACCTCACCACTACTCTCTGCCGCTGCCGCCGCCTCGGCCGCGACGCGGAACTGCTTCGGGGGAGCGATCGCTGGAACGGCCGGGTTTGCAACGCCCAACTCTCGGTAGACACCCGCGACAGCCGGCGTCAGGGTAACGCCATCAGCCTCAACACTGGAAACGACCGGGTCGGCGAGTTGAGTCGCCTTGCCAAAAACCGTTGCCCACGGAAAGAACAGGGCGACTTCGACGTCAAAGATGATGAACAACAAGGCTACAACGTAGAAACGCAGATCGAACTGCACAAAACTCGATCCAATCGTCGGTTCACCGCACTCATAGACTTCGAGTTTTTCCGTGTTCGGCATCCTCGGGCGAACGAGCCAGCCCACAACCAGGTTCACCGCCAGAAAAATCCCACCGACAGCGACAAATAGGGCCAGAAAGCCCGTGACCAAAACTGGGTCAAACATCAGGTCGCACCCTCAAGAGGCCGGAGTGAAGTCACTGCATCAGGCATTCGGACCACCATGGACCGGTTCCACAATCTCTTTCGATGCCGCGACTGCGGTCGGGTTCAGCGTTGACCGTCCCCAGGCGACATCCACCGGAAGTCGGGCAAAATCGACGATGGTTCCGTCGCAAGGCTCAACACAGAGGGCACAGAACATGCATTTCGAGTAATCGATTGCGAAGCCAGACACCTGAAAGCCTTTGCCGCTTTCCACCCGCTCTTTACCAATATAGATGCAGTCAACCGGACACGCTTTCGCGCACTGATCACAGGCGATGCAAGTCGTCAGGTCGTAACGATGGAACCCGCGGTAGCGGGACGCTACCGGCGCGGGGAGTTCTGGATACTCGTAGTGTTCAGTGAAGGTCCTACGATCAGGGTCGAATGTGCTGCTGAAAACTTTGAACGTTACCCCCATGCCGTTGAGAACGGTGCCGATGGCGGTGAATAGATTGCGAAACCAACTAATCATGATCCACCTGATGGAGGGGCTCAGGGAGTTCCCGAGGCACCTATAAACGGCCAGTGATCAGGGCCACCACCACGGAACAGTAGGGGCGGTGCATGTGAGGACACGCCGGGCCAAGGCGCTTCTAACGCCTACTGTCGGGAGTATAGAGGACTCTCAGAGGACAACAAGCGGCAGAGCCTCGGCAAAAGCACAGAAGACGGATCCCACCCTCCGCAAGGCTGCCTGTCCAAACTGTCTGCGCGACGCTGGCAACGACGATCAAAGTGCGCGAGCACCTGCCTCGGCTGCCACAGGGATCGGGCTTTTCAATCCACTTTCTCGGACTTCCGCCGAAAAAAGATAGCCTTTACCCCCCCAGAGGGGAACCGCCGACGCATGGCGAACGAACTTATAAAAGACAAATGAGCGATTTTTCTTGACCAACCGCCCATTTCCCCTAAATTTTTAGAGAGTCCACTTGGCCGGAGGTCGTTTGGCAAAGCCAGGACGATTCGGCCTTCCAAGGATGGTTTATGCTCGTCCTATCTCGCAAAAAAGACGAATGCGTAGTCATTAACAACGACATCAGAATCGTTGTTGTGGAAATTCGTGGAGACAAGGTTCGCCTCGGAGTTGAAGCGCCGAAGGAAGTGCCTGTCCACCGCAGTGAAGTCTACGAGGCGATTAACCATGGCGGGAGCGATCTTGAAATCGCCCAGTCTTTCATTCGCGCTGACGATGCGAGTAGAGCTCAGCCGATTTCCGGTGACACTGCTCTGCCGGCACACCCAGACGTCGTCCATGAATGAGCCCGGCCTCGTTTCCACTCGGGGCTCGACTCGGGCCCAGATGATGGGTATTCTTTCCGTCGCCTAATAGTTTGGTCCGGCGACAAATCGCATGACCACGTTGGCCCCATCGTCTAGAGGCCTAGGACATCGCCCTTTCACGGCGGTAACCGGGGTTCGAATCCCCGTGGGGTCATTTTTAGGCTCGGGCGCCAGCCGCACGAATGATGCTGAGGACTCATGCAGCCAAGTCGCTACGATGCCGTTTTGTTCGTCAGTTTTGGTGGTCCCGACGGTCCCGACGATGTGATGCCGTTCCTTGAGAACGTGCTCCGAGGTCGGAATGTGCCGCGAGAACGCCTGCTGGAAGTTGCCGAGCACTACCACCACTTCGGCGGCAAGAGTCCAATCAACGAACAAAATCGCGGCCTGATTGACGCCCTGCGAGTAGAACTCAAGAAGTCGGGCCCTCAGTTGCCAGTCTATTGGGGCAACCGAAACTGGCATCCTCTCTTGACTGATACCCTTCGCGAGATGGCTGCGGATGGAGTCAAACGGGCGATCGCTTTCGTGACAAGCGGCTTCAGTTGCTATTCAGGCTGTCGCCAGTACCGGGAAAACATTGCCGAGGCCCGTGAAGCGGTCGGTCCTACAGCTCCGGAAATCGACAAAATCCGGGTCTTCTTCAATCACCCAGGGTTTGTCGGGCCCATGGCTCGCAACCTCTCCATGGCGGTTGAGTCTCTCGGCCAAGGCAACCACATCCCAGTCTTGTTCACGGCGCACAGCATTCCGCTGTCAATGGCCGAGTCCTCTCGGTACTGCAGCCAGTTAGAGGAAGCATCGCGGCTTGTTGCCGAACAGGCCGGAACCCCGAACTGGAGGCTCGTCTATCAGAGCCGAAGTGGCCCCCCGTCACAGCCGTGGCTGGAACCCGACGTGTGTGATGCCATACGCGAGTTGCACGCCAGCGGGGCACGAGAGGTGGCTGTCGCTCCTGTTGGTTTTATTTCGGACCACATGGAGGTCAAATTCGACCTGGATACCGAAGCCGCTGCCGTCTGCAAAGAACTTGGGATGCGAATGGCACGGGTGGCAACGGTCGGGACCGATCCGGAATTTGTCCGAGCGGTTCGAGACCTGATTGCCGAACGCGCCTGGGATCTCGCTGAACGTCCTGCCATCGGCCAGCTGCCGGCGAGCCATGATGTCTGCCCTCTTGATTGCTGCCCGGCACCGCGTCGACCGACAGTGGCGGCGAGGCCTAGCTGAGCCCCATCGGAGTCACCGATGAATGCTTTCGCCTCGGCCGGCTCCCACGTGGGCCGTGATATCGTGGTGCTCACCCACGGTTTTATGGCACATCGTCTGCTACTGAACAGACTCTCACGCCGGCTCCGCCGAGCCGGCTGGCAAACCCGCGTCTGGGGTTATGAAAGCCTGCGAACCTCCGTGACCCAACATGCTGAACGATTCGCGGACCTTCTCACTGAGCTCTCCGCCAACGAAAAGATCGACCATATCCATTTGGTGACCCACAGTATGGGTTGCATCATCGGCCGAATGGCTCTCAGCCTGACACCACAACCCAAGCTCGGTCGATTCGTGATGCTCACTCCCCCAAACCGCGGATCTTTCGTTGCCACGAAGACAGTTGGCATGTTCGGCAGGCTATTTCCGCCGGTGGCCGAACTGACCACAACGCCTGACAGCCTCGTCAACAAACTGGCAGATCCAACTGGCGTGGATGTTGGCATTATCGCGGCAGCCAAGGACGCGCTGGTCGATCTTGATAGCACCCGACTCGGGACACCCCACGAACATATCACGCTTCCCTGCTTGCACTCTGCAGTACTCTTCCGCAAGGACGCCGCCGATCTAGTCGATGCGTTTCTCAAGACAGGTCGCTTTAAGTGACCCGCTCAAAGGCCACTCAGGCTGCCCCGACGGCACGTCCTGTAGCAGCCCGGACACCGAGATACGACTGCCGAACTTCAAGGCAGATTCGTCGAAACGGCTCCGGCCGGCAGACACCAGCAAGCCGCAGCGTCTCAATGGCCCCTTGACGGAAAACGAGATCGCCACAATCAAACCACTCCTGCCCGGAGTGCACAACGAGTTCGATCGAGTCGAACCGATCAAAATCGACGTACTGCTCGACCTTGGGGCTGATGCCCCGATCCATCGTCACCCGACGATTCGTCACCCGAAACCGCCGAATCGCCCAGGGCAACCGCATTCCGAGGTACAGCATCAACCCAAGCGGAATTGTCGCCAGCAGGCACAACCGCCCCAGTCGCAGCGGCCCAATACCGGCCTGCATCCCGTAGAGCCGACCGAGCATCCGCCCGAGACCAGTACCGCCCACCGAAGGCCAGGCCGTCATCACCGTTACTTCAGCCGTTCCGGGCGGCGTAACGCCCGCGATCGACTGCTGCGAGGCACCGATACTGCTCATACCGAAGGTCCTTTAGTGGATAGATTTTTCGACATGCTCGCTTCAAATGTATCCCGTGCAGGAAGAAACGGAAGCCAGCCCTCAGGAAAAGAATAAAAAAAGACCCGGTGGGCTCGGCTGCCCACCGGGTCAAATCTCTGACGGTCGTTGCGTCTTACGACGACCCAGCAAAAGCTGGGTATCTCTCTCGGCGACTCAGCCCACCCGAAGGCAAGCTACGATCGTCTCCACATTCTTTTGGTCCTCTGCGAACACCACAACCAAGTTGGCCGGACGGTGCCAACAGAGAACTGTTCCAAACAAGTTGGAAACAAGAATCCTTTAGAAAGGAGGTGATCCAGCCGCAGGTTCCCCTACGG
>RFVE01000190.1 GCA_009922585.1 Planctomycetia bacterium | reverse complement strand
ATCGGCTTGGCAACGCTTCGGCGCGACGGGTTTGCGAGCATGCAGGGTCCCGGCACGCTCATGACACGACCCGTGGTGTTTTCCGGGAGCTACCTCTTTGTGAACCTCACCGGTGAAATCCGCGTGGAGCTCCTCGATGCCGCGGGAAAGCTGATCGCCGCGTCACAGACTGTCTCCGGCGACAGCACCCGGCAGCGGATCGAACTGCCCGGATTGGCCGCCCACGCAGGCCAGCCGGTCAGGTTTCGGTTTCAGCTCAACCGCGGCTCGCTTTACGCCTTCTGGGTAACGCCAGACGCCGGCGGTGCAAGTAACGGCTACGTCGCCGCAGGCGGCCCGGCTTTCGCTGGCATTCGCGACCGGGCTCCTTGAGAACCGCTCCGGGGGGCTGGCATCAATGCCAAGTTCGCAAACTCGTGCTCTTCGGTCGTGAACGATCGCACCGCCACCCTTCGGGTCCCGCCGCCCAACGACCGACGATTGGCCGTCAGCACAGGCGAAGCTCACCCTCCGAGCAGCTCGACCCTGTCGCGGGTGGCAGCTGCCGCCGCTACGGCGAAGCCTGACGGAATACCTCACGGATCCAGTCGCCACGGGTGGCGGCTGATTTAGGTGCCGGCAGACCATGCTGCCGGGCGAGGGCGGTCCAGTGATCCCTCACCACCGGAGACAGCGGCTCATCGAGCTTGGCGGCATGCCCCGGGAAAGCCTCGAAATATTGGCTCACAATCGGCTTCCCCCGGGTTCCCGGCTTGGCCGGCGGCGGCTCAAGGCCGTGCCAGCCGCCGAGCATGCCCCATCGCTGAACGGCGGTGAAGTCGGGCTGCACGGGCGGCACATCACTGACATGAATCGTCGCCCCACCCCGTGACCAGATTCGCTTTTGCAGGGTTTGCACTTCCACCTCCTGCACGGGCACGTTCTTCGCCAACGCCTGGTCGGCAGCGAGGCCGGCCGCCTCCCCGAGTGACATCCAGATTGGCTCCAGCCGCAGGGCACAGAACCCGACATGGCTGGCGCTGCAGGCCACCGGCGCGAGCAAATTCTGCACCTGCCTGGGAACGATGACGCCGTAGGGAATCTGGTAGGGGGCGACTGCTTTGTAAAACTCCCCGGTATGCCTGCCACCGATCAGGGGGCCTGCGTGGCCGGTGCCGTGGCAGTTGTGACTGTACTCTCCAATGGCGATGGCATTTCGGTGCAGCCGGCTGCGGGCATCTTCCGGTGCGTACTCGGTGTCGGCCTCGGTGTAGACATGCATGCCGACCATCCGCCGGGCCTCGCGGACATATATCTGCGCAGGTAGATGATTCGTTTCGACAAACTCATCTCGGCAGAGCCCCCAGGTCGCGGCCTCCTCGCGAAAAGCCTGCGGGAGGGCGGGGTCGGTCTGCACGAAGTGGATCAGCCCAAGCTGCCAGTCGAGATGCTCCTTCTCGATGCGACGCCGGGTCGCGAGATCAGCTTCGGGATAGTCCCGATTGCGGCCCGGAAGGGAGAGCCTGACCAGGCCTTTCGAGACATCGTTGATGTCGCGTTTTCCGTTGGGCAGGCCTGGCAGGTGTGCCTTGAGCATGAATCGGCTGCCCGGGTAGCCAAAGGCGGAGGAAAACTTTCCCGCTTCCACCAACGGAATGACTGCCGCATAGTCCTCCCGGCGGTACCCCTCGGGGACCGGCACCGCAAGCCGGTTCTCCGGTTCCTGGGTCATGCAGAGGCGAAAGTTGTAGCCCTGCAGGGCATCATCGGCCGTGGCGGGAGCGAGCGACTCACCATATTCATCGCGGGCCTCCCGGCCGACGCGGAAGGGGACGCCCGCCGCAGCCAGCAGGTCACCCTCGTAGCTGGCGTCGATCACCACTCGCGGGCTGATGGTCAGCTCGCCGGCGTCGGGGACCGCGAACCGCACCGCCGTGACACGGTCGTGCTGCACGGTGGCAGCCACCAGCCGGTGGTTGGTCAGCACCGTGACAGACGGCAGCTCTGCCAGCATCTGCTCGAAAACCAGCAGATTGACCGAGGGCTCGCCATGGGTGCCCCGCCAGCAATCACGGACCTGCTGCGAATCACCGCCGTAGGTCTTGGCGTAGTGGTCAACCACCCGCTGGCTGAACCGCAGGAATGGCCCGTTGATTGCTTCGAAGCTGTGGAAGTCGGTGTGCGACAGGCCATGCGTGACCATCCCACCGATGCGGGCTGTCGGTTCCACCAGCACGACACTACGGTCTGCCGCCGCAGCGGCCACGGCCGCCGCAATGCCGGCCGGGGTTGCACCGTAAATCACGACATCGGACGAACGATGCTCGGCCCCCCCTGCCGGCACTGCAGCAGCGGGGAAGAACAGCACGATCAACAGCGGCAGCAGACGCTTCATCGGTCTCTTACTCATCGTTCAATGGCACCGCCGGCCGCCCCTGGGAAGGATTGATCGGGCCGAACGCATCCGGCGGCAAGGCCCGCATCGTAAGCCGAACATCGTCGACCAGCCCGGTAAAGATGGCGGTCATGTCGTAGGGATTACGGCCGATCGCCATCCGCGAAGAACCCGAGGGGCCGTGGCAGGCTGCTTCTGCGGCCGACCACTCAGCCAGTTGCAGCGGCTTCTCACTCTGGGCAAAGACACGTTTTTCATCATGGGCCTGCCGCCGGCCTGCCACCGGCTTCCCGTCATCGTCGAGGGCGAGTGAGATCGCACTGCCGACGTCACCCCAAAGCACGCCCCCCGGACGGTCTGGCCTGACCCAGAGTTCCACGGTCAGGGGCGTGTTGACCGGACAGAAACTCCCCGAAGGGCTGAACCATGATTCGTTGTCGCATGCCAGGGCATGGCTGCCATCTGCCAACGCTGCGAGTCGGCCGCTGAGCCGACCATGTCGGCCATAGATTGATTGATCGATCCCTGGGGCATCCGGGTCGTCAAAGCGATACCAGGCCAAGGTGGCCAGATCGCCCCGTGGGGGGATGAAGATCGGATTAGCCCAGTTGACCGCGGCATCGGGTGTCACCGTCGCCGCCTCCCAGAAGCCCCAAGCCGGTTCCGAACGCGGCAGCTGCTCAAGCCCCTCAGCGACCCGCGCCGTCCGTGACCGGGGGGCGATCATCGGCATCTGGTTGTGCAGCAGGTCGGTCCGCCAACCTGCCTGCCCCGGGATGGTACTCACGCTGAGACTTGCCTCCGCCACCGCAATAGCTGGCCGGGGCGGGGCCGCTTTCGTCAGGCGAACCCGGCGGGCCGCCATGTGGTACCGATGCGGCAGGTCACGCGGCCAGAGCGGGATGGGCAGCCGCGCGGTCTGATCACCCACCGAGGCCGTCACCACCAGATATGGTTCATCAAATTGCCGGTCGGGCTGCCAGCTGAACTGCACATCGGCCGTGGGCTCATCCGCCGCGATCGTGAGCCGCTTCTCGACGATCGGCCGGCCGTCAGGCCGGGCAATGGTCAGCTGCACGTCGGTCAGATCGAAGGCCGGCGGGCCGACCCGCAACACCTCAAAGATGGTTTCCCGGCGGGCGTCAGATTCCAGTGGTGACGGGCCTGGGCCGTCGGGCATCTCGGCGGGGGTGGTCAGCCAAAAGGTTTCCGGTCCCGTCGCCGGGGCGATCGGCTCACCGCGAAACCGCGCGGCGCCAATCCGGGTCAGCCGGGCGTAGGCATCGGAAAAACTCCGAGCCGGCTCGACGTGAGTGTGCTCGGTGTAATCGTTCCAGCTGGTAATCGATGCCCAGTGCACCGGAAGGCGGCAGGCAAGGTCCCAGTGCGAGCGGTAGGTTCGCGTTCCTTTGAATGGTCGAGCAAACGAGCCGGTGTTGACCCGCCAGTAGCCCGGCGATGGACTGAACACCCCCAGCAGCGGCCGCCCGTCGGAACGTTTGATGTTCAGCAGCGTTCGTTCGTGGTCCTCACTATTGGGGCCAAAAAAATAGAGTCCCTCAAAGACGTCGGCATATTCCTGGATTTGGGGCAACGGATCTTTTCCATTGCGATAGAGCGCATTCATCTCGCCGATCAGAAAGAGCCGGTGCCCGGCCTTCAGCAACCGCTGCCGCAGGTCGACCCAGTCGGCCGGCGGTATCTGATAGGCCCCGTAGGTAAAGATCACCACTGCCCCATCGACCCGGAACGTCGTCGGCAATTCTCCAGCTTTGGCCAGCCAGTCAGCCAGAAACACCTCCCAGTCAGCAGCCCGCTGCGTGGCGGCGCAGTCAAGGCAGGGCATGATGGCAAAACCGGGGGCCCGACGGTTGGCGATGCCAGCCATCTCCACCAGTTGGTCAACGAACTCCGCCGGCGGGCGACGCACCACATCGACCGCAAAGCCGTCGATTCCCGCGGCGGCCGCCTGCATGATCTGGCTTTCCAGCCCCGGCCCTGCATCTGCGGTGCGATCGGGCCGGGCATGACTCGGTGGATGCCATGGCACATGATGGGCAAAAACCTTCCGCGGTGGCGACGGCGGCCCCTCGTCTCCAACCGCAGGCTGGCGGGTGATGCCCGCGGCGATCACCCCCACCAACCCCAGGCGAAAAGCAGTTCGAAATCCAGCCCAGCAAACTGAGGGCACAGCCAAGCAGGGCGCCATGGTTTTCATCAACACAGTGTAACTGGCCAGCGGCCCGCTCCCTCCCCAACGCCTGCCAGTGACGTTAAAGGCTCTGAAGGCTCGAACAGCTTTGCCAGCTCAGCCCCCGGGCGAGCCGTCTCGCGTCGGACCGACCTGCCACGAAACGTCCTGCTGGAAAAATGAGGCAGGCACCGGCTGATGCTCAAGCTCAGTCCAGACCAAGCGGGCGACCTCACGGCGAGTCAGTGGGAGCTGGATTTCCCGCGTCAACTCGTAGCCCCGCTCGCGGACGGCCGCAATGACCCGGCTCAGCCACGGCTTGTCCGCCGGCTGATCGGGCAGGAAAGCCGTTTCCGACCCCTGCAAGCCGAGGACTCTTCGCAGCGCGAGCTGCTGAATCGCCGCCTGGTCGGGATCGTCAGGATCAACATCGGCAAACGGCCAAATCACCAGTGGGGTTCCCGCTTTGGCATCGAGCAGTGCCGTCCAGATGATCGGCAGATGCGCGGGGTCGCCCGGTTCGCCACCATGCCGGAGGCTTGCCGCCGCCACGGCGCCGGCAGCCTGCCCGGCATGGATCGATTGATCGTGAAGCCGGCATGACGAACTGA